>NZ_JAVKTS010000001.1:0-300000 GCF_031460495.1 Tissierella sp.
TGCTGACTTCATTCATGTGTTTCTTAATTTCTAATTCAAAGTTTCTCACACTGTTTAGTTATCTAGGTTCATCGTCGTCCCTCACGAGGCGACTTACTTAGTATAGCAAATTTTTCATTTGCTGTCAACTGTTTTTTTAAACTTTTTTTAAATCGTTTTTTGATTTGTTTTGTTTAATGTCTCAGCCGACTTTTACTATAATACTCTCTTTTGCTATTAAAGTCAATACCTTTTTTAAATATTATAAAACTTACAACTTAAATATATTAATTAACTCTCCAAAGTTGTAATTAACATCATCTTAATATTTCTTAAAAACTAATATAATAGCTTTTAACTCTTCACTTTTCACTATATCATATTTTTTTCTACTTCTTTTCTTAGTTTATCTAAAACTTTTTTTTCTATTCTTGAAACTGTCATTTGAGATATATTTAGGGTTTTTGCTATTGATACCTGAGTCTTTTTGTTAAAGTATCTCTCAATCAATATCTTCTTTTCTATATCATTTAACTTTTCCATAGTCTTTGTTAGAAAATCATTATTTTCGATTTTTATAAAGTATTTATCTTCCTCTCCAATTAAATCCGACAAATTTACATCTTTATCTTCATTATTCGAATCATAGGTCACATCTAAGGATTGAGGGGTATATACTTTACTTGCTTCCATTGCTTCTAATATTTCTTCCTCTGAGCAATTTAGATAAGTTGCAATATCTTCAACTGTAGGAGATTTTTGTAATTGTTGAGCTAAATGTACTTTTGCATTGTTTATCTTCTTAGATAGTTCCTGAATTCTTCTAGGTACTCTTATGGTCCAACCTTTATCCCTAAAATACTTTTTTATTTCTCCTATAATAGTAGGAGTAGCAAAACTAGAAAACTCATAGCCTTTATCTATATCATATCTATCTATTGCATATATAAGCCCAATGCAGGCCACTTGGTATATATCATCATATTCTATACCCCTATTGGCATATTTCTTAGATAAAATTTCAGCTATATATATATGTTTTTCTATCAAAATATCTCGAGTTTTTTTATCCCTATTTTCTTTATAACTCCTAAAAAGTTCTTTAGTATCTATATTGTTTTGGGCCTTTTCTTTTTCACTTACGGCTAAACTTCTTGTAGTCATTGACTATCATCCTCTATATATTTTATCATTTCTATTCCATTTTCATTAAATCTAACTTCATCCATCAATGACTTAATAATCAATAAACCTAATTCTCTTTCTTTTCCTTCAACTAATTCTTCATCTATTAATTCTGTTACATCTGTTACTTTTATACATAGCTTTTCTTTATCTACTTCAAACATTAATGATATTTCATCTTTATTATTTTTCATAAAGGAATTTACACAGGCTTCACCTATGGCCACCTTAATATCCTCTATGTCTTCCACATTTAAACCTATACTATATGCTATTCCAGATGTAGTGAGTCTAACTAAACTTATATAATCTGGCTTTTTTGGTATAGTAAGGTGTATTATATCTTTATTCATTTAGTTCACCTCTAATAATGAATAGCTTGTCTAGTTCAGTTATACTAAATATTTTTCGAATATTTGGTTTAATATTTGATAAATAAATTTTATAATCATTATCTTTAAGTTTTTTTAATATGGATATTAATGCTCCCAGTCCTGTACTATCTACATAAGTCAATTTCTCTCCATCTATTAAAATATCAGTCTGTTTAATATCTAAACTCTTTAATACCTCTTCTTTAAACTTTGGAGAAGTATATATATCTAGTTCCCCTTCCGGTAAAAATATCCACCTGTTTTCATTTTCATCAAATCTCATTTCAATATTTAAAGACATTAGAAAACCTCCTTTTCTAAATACAATATGTATTAATTTTATAATATAAAATGATTAATGTAAAGTAAAATACTAGGATTTATAATTTGCTAAAACAAAATTTTCCTTTTCCTTACAAAAAAATAGATTCCTTATTTCATCTAGAATATCATTTTATCTAAATGAACTACAAGAATCTATTTTATACTTATATTTATTCCTCTACATATTTTGCTACAGCTACTACCCTATCATCTTTCATCTTCATCAAGGTAACTCCCTGAGTACTTCTTCCCATTATTGATATATCCTTAGCTATAAGTCTAATAATTGTTCCACTTAAAGTTATCATCATAATTTCATCATTTTCACCAACTACTTTAGCTGAAACAATATTTCCTGTCTTTTCTTTTATATTATAAGTTATTAAACCCTTTCCACCTCTATTTTGGACTTTATATTCTTCTAAAGGTGTTCTCTTACCAAAACCATATTCTGACATAACTAATAATTTTTTACCCTCTTCCACTAGTTCCATGGCAACTACTTCGTCATCTTTTTTAAGAGTTATAGCCTTTACACCCATGGCTGTTCTGCCCATCTCCCTAACATCATTCTCGTCAAATCTAATAGACATACCTTTTCTTGTTACTACTATTATATCTCTTTTGCTATCTGTTTTTCTAACTCCTATTAATTCATCTTCTTCTTTTAAACTAATGGCTATGATACCACTCTTTCTAATATTATCGAAGCTGTCTAAACTTGTTCTCTTAATAATACCTTTTTTTGTTATCAGCACTAAACTAACTTCTGGTGCATCTTTTTCTATAGGTATTATTGCATTAACCTTTTCATCTCCTGTAAGATTTAACAGATTTATTATAGCCGTTCCCTTGGCCTGTCTTCCAGCTTCTGGTATCTCATATGCTTTTAATGAGAACACCTTTCCTTTATTTGTAAAGAATAAAATAGTATCATGGGTTGAAGTAATATATAGATCCTCTACAAAATCTTCCTCTCTGGTAGTTAAAGCTATAATACCTTTTCCACCTCTTTTTTGAGTCTTATAGGTGTATTCTGGCATTCTCTTTATATATCCAAAGTGTGTTAAGGTAATTACAATATCCTCTTCTTCAATCATATCCTCTACATCTATTTCATCAGCTGAAGGCATTATCCTAGTCCTTCTCGGATCGCCATACTTTTCTTTTATTTCTAACATTTCTTCTTTAATTATTTGATAGATTAATCTTTCATTAGCTAATATTTCCCTAAATTTATTAATCTCCTTTATTAATTCTTCATATTCAGCTTCTAATTTATCTCTTTCAAGACCTGTAATACGTCTAAGTCTCATATCTAATATAGCTTGTGATTGTTTATCAGATAAACCAAAACTACTCATTAAAGCTTCTTTAGCTATTGCTTCAGTCTTAGAACCTCTTATTATTCTTATAACTTCATCAATATTATCTAAAGCTATTTTTAATCCCTCTACTATATGAGCTCTTTCTTCAGCCTTAATTAAATCAAATTGAGTTCTTCTAGTTATAATAACTTTTTGATGTGCTATATAATGAGTTAACATTTCCTTTAAATCTAGAACTTTAGGTTCACCATTTACTACAGCTATCATTATTACTCCAAAAGTAGTTTGAAATTGAGTTTGCTTATATAAATTATTTAAAACAACATTTGGATTTGCATCTCTTTTTATCTCTACAACTATTCTCATACCTTCTCTATCAGATTCATCTCTTAGATCAGATATTCCTTCTAATTTTTTGTCTCTAACATATTCAGCTATTTTTTCAATTAAGTTAGCTTTATTAACTTGATAAGGTAGTTCCGTAACTATAATTCTATGTCTTCCTTTGTTTGTTTCTTCTATTTCAGTAACTGCTCTTACTGTTATTTTACCTCTGCCTGTTCTATATGCAGATTTTATACCTTCTTTACCCATTATATGTCCAGCTGTTGGAAAATCGGGTCCTTTTATTACTGTCATTAATTCTTCAACATCAGCATCAGGATTATCTATAAGCATTATAGTTCCATCAATTGCTTCTTTTAAATTATGAGGTGGAATATTAGTTGCCATTCCTACTGCTATACCTGATGAACCGTTAACTAATAAATTTGGAAACCTACTAGGCAAAACAATAGGTTCTTTTAATGTTTCATCAAAGTTTGGCCTATAATCTATAGTATCTTTTCCTATATCTCTTAGCATCTCCATAGTAAGTTTGGTCATTCTTGCTTCTGTATAACGCATTGCTGCTGCACTGTCCCCATCTATGGATCCAAAGTTTCCATGGCCATCTACTAAAGGATATCTAATATTAAAATCCTGTGCCAATCTTACCATTGCATCATAAACAGAACTATCTCCATGAGGGTGGTACTTACCTAGTACATCCCCAACAACCCTAGCTGATTTTCTATATTGTTTGTCTGGACCCATACCAAGCTCATCCATGGCATAGATTATTCTTCTATGAACAGGTTTTAATCCATCACGTACATCTGGTAGTGCACGGCTCATAATTACACTGATAGAATAGTCTAAGTAGGATTGTCTCATTTCCTTCTCAATATTTATATCAATTACATTATCAAATTCTTTATCCATACTCGACCTCCTATATATCTAAATTTTTTACATACTTAGCATTTTTTTCAATAAACTCTCGTCTTGGTTCTACTTTATCTCCCATTAAAGTTGTAAATATTTCATCAGCTGCTACTGCATCTTCTAATGTTACTTTTAGAAATGTTCTTGTTTCTGGGTTCATAGTTGTATCCCATAACTGTTCTGGATTCATTTCTCCAAGACCTTTATATCTTTGGATAGTATAGTTAGTTCTACCTAATTCATCCAAAAGCTTTTCTAATTCATTGTCACTATATACATAATGCTCTTGTTTACCCTTACTAACTTTATAAAGTGGGGGTTGAGCTATATATATATGTCCATTAACTATTAATTCTTTCATATACCTATAAAGGAATGTTAGTAATAAAGTTCTTATATGAGCACCATCTACATCGGCATCCGTCATTAATACTATTTTGCCATATCTTAGTTTTTCAATATCAAACTCTTCACCTATACCTGTACCAAAGGCTGTAATCATTATTTTTATTTCTTCTGAACTCAAGATCCTATCTAATCTTGCTTTTTCTACATTAAGTATTTTTCCTCTTAGTGGTAAGATAGCTTGAAATTTTTTATCTCTACCCTGCTTTGCACTACCACCAGCTGACTTCCCTTCTACTATATATATCTCTGTAGTTTCTATACCAGAATCTTGACAGTCTGCTAATTTACCAGGTAATGTAGTATTTTCTAGTACAGATTTTCTTCTAGTTAAATCCCTAGCCTTTCTAGCAGCTTCCCTTGCTCTTTGGGAGCTTACAGCTTTTTCTAGTATTATTTTTCCATCTTTAGGATTTTCTTCTAAATAAATACTAATTTGATTATATGTTAATGACTCAACTATACTTCTTGTCTCACTATTTCCCAGTTTGGATTTAGTTTGTCCTTCAAATTGAGGATCCATCAACTTTACAGATAAAATTCCGGTTAAACCTTCTCTTACATCATCACCACTAAGATTTTCTTCTTTTTCTTTTATATGTCCATATTTTCTACCATAATCATTAATTACCCTAGTCAAAGCTGTCCTAAGTCCTGATAAATGTGTTCCGCCTTCTCCAGTATTTATATTATTTGCAAAGGTTAATATATTTTCTGAATATCCATCTGTATATTGTAGAGCTAATTCTACAGTAGTTCCATCCTTTTCTGCTTCAAAATACATAACTTCTTTTTGTATAGGAGTTTTGTTTTTATTTATATATTCAACAAAAGACTGTATTCCACCCTCATAATAAAATTCTTTAACAGCTCCATCTCTTTTATCTTCTAATAAAATTTTTATTCCTTTATTTAAAAATGCCATTTCTCTAAATCTATACTCTAAAGTATCAAAACTATATACTACCTCTTCAAATATTTCTGCATCAGGTTTAAAAGAAATAGTAGTACCTCTAGTGGAAGATTCACCTATTATTTCAAGCTCAGTTTTAGGCTCTCCTCTTTCAAAACGCTGCATATACTCCTTACCATCTCTTCTTACCTTAACTATTAGCCATTCAGATAGCGCATTAACTACAGATACACCAACACCATGTAATCCACCGGATACTTTATAGGCTCCATTATTAAACTTACCACCAGCATGTAATATAGTTAATACTGTCTCTACTGTAGATTTTCCTGTTTGTGGATGCAACTCAACTGGAATACCACTACCATTATCTACTACCTCAATAGAATTATCCTCAAAAATAGTAACATTTATAGTATCACAAATACCTGCTAAAGCTTCATCTATACTATTGTCAACTACTTCATACACTAAATGATGTAGACCCTTTGGTCCTGTACTACCTATATACATACCTGGCCTTTTTCTTACTGGTTCTAATCCTGTAAGGACTTGAATATCTTCAGCCGTATAATGTCTATCATCATTACCATTTACTCCATTTTTTTCATTGGCCATTAAATTACCTCCAATCTAATATTTCCAATCAATATATTTTTCTATTTAACAATGTTTTAGAAGATATATCTGATGTATAAATTATTGTATTTCGCTTATTTCCTGCTGTAATTATATAAGACTTCGTTTTTCCATCAAGATTGCCCACTAAACAATTATCATCTATTAATTTTTTAATAAAGTCTCTTGTTTTTTTTGTACTATCTGCAGCCTTTTTATCTAATATAGCGATTATATCCTTTTCATAAATATAATTATTATTACCTATATGAATAATCACAAATCTTACTCCTATCTATTTTAATCTTCCATTTTCTACATAAAAAACAGATTTTTCTATATTATTCATTTCTTTTAAGTCTATAGCATCTGTTACTGTAATTATAGTCTGCATCTCTCGAAAGGATTTTATCAAATATTTTCTTCTTTCCTCATCTAATTCAGAAAAAACATCATCTAAAAGTAATACTGGATACATACCCCTATGCCTCTTTATTAGTTCTACTTCTGACAATTTAATTGATAGTACTACTGTCCTTTGTTGACCTTGAGATCCAAATGTCTTTACATCTTTATTATTTATTGTCATTAATATATCATCTCTATGTGGTCCAAACTGTGTAGAATTTGATTCCATATCATTATAAACATTTTTAGTAAGTTTTTCAAAATACTTTTTTTCCATTTCTTGTTTATTATCTAATATCTCAATATTAGATATATATTTTAACTCTAAATCTTCATTTGATAAAGTTATTTTATTGTGAACATTGTTAGCTATTTTAGAAAGTTCATCAATATAATATTTTCTTTCAAGAATAATATCTGTCCCAATCTTTGAAAGCTGAATATCAAATATTTCTAGTAGGCTGTTTATATTTTTTTGAAATTTTTTAGTTCTCAACAAATTATTTCTTTGAAATAAAACCTTATTATATCTGCTAATATTATAATTGTAGACAGGCTTTATTTGAGAAATTTCCATATCTAAAAAGTTTCTCCTCTCTCCTGGACCATCTTTTACTAATTTCAAATTATCAGGGGAAAAAATTACTACATTTAGTCCACTAGAAAGTTCTTTGTAATTTTTTAATTCATTTTTATTAATTCTAATTCTTTTTGTTTTTTCTCTTTCCATTTTTATTTCTACAAATCTTTCAAATCTGTCTATATTCATCTGAGCTCCAATATAGGCTTCATTTTTGTTGAAATTTATTATTTCTCTATCTTTATTAGTTCTAAAAGATCTTCCTGTGGCACAAATATATATAGCTTCTAATAAATTTGTTTTTCCTTGAGCATTTTTCCCTATAAAAATATTTGTTTTATTATTTAAGTCTACAAATAGATTATAATAATTTCTAAAGTTTATAAGCCTAATACTTTCAACATGCAAAAAAAACACCCCTTAAGGTAAATAACATTATATCACAATAAAAGAATCATAATCTTTTATTTCAACAATATCATTTTTCCTTATTTTTTTACCTCTTTGTGTTACCACTTCTTTGTTTACTATTATATTACCTTCACTAATCAACATCTTTGCTTGACCACCTGTTTGCACAATGCCAGCATGTTTCAAAAATTGATCTAATTTTATATATTCTGTTTCAATTAATACTTCTTTCATCTTTACATCTCCTCTAAAAATCATCTTGGGCAAGACGTACTGGTAATACTAAATAAGTATAATTTTCATCTTCTAAAGGTTTAATAATACATGGATTTAAACTTCCCATAAAATTTAATTGTATCTCTTCTGAATCAATTATTTTAATACCTTCTAATATATATTTTGAGTTAAAAGCAATATTTATATTTTCTCCATTAATATCTGAAATTATCTTTTCATTTACATTTCCTATCTCAGAGTTAGATTTAATTAATATTTGTCCATTCATAATACTAAGTTTTACTAAATTAGCCTTTTCTTCTTTAGCTAATAAAGATGCTCTTTCTAGACTATCTTGAAACATCCTCTTATTTACAATTGCAGATGTTTTATGATCTTTTCTAATTATTTCTCTATAATTAAAAAATTGTCCCTCTAATAATCTTGAATAAACTATTGTAGTACCCAAATTAAATATAACATGGCCAGGTGCTGCTACAATTTTTATATCATCTTCATTTTCTTCTAATACCTTATTAAGTTCATTCAATGCTCTACCTGGTATTATAATCTTTAATTCCATATCTGAATTAATAGGTAGTTTTCTAAGAGCTAGTCTATATCCATCTAAGGCCACGAAAGAAATATTATTATCATCTATCTCTAATAGTACTCCCGTTAAAGATGGTCTAGTTTCATCTTGAGTAGTAGCAAATACAGTTTGCCTTATTGCATTTTTAAATAAATCTTTAGGTAAATTAAATGAACTATGTTCTAGTACTATTGGTAAATCTGGATACTCATTAGCTGAATTTCCTAAAATATTGAATTCCGAGTTTTCACATTTTATATTGACATTATTATTATCAATATCTATGTCTATAGTTTCATCAGGAAGTTTTTTAATTATATCGCCAAATAATTTAGAATTAACTACAATAGACCCTTCTCTTTCAATTTCACAATCTACATATGTTTCTATACTTATTTCTAAATCTGTTCCTATAAGTTTTAGTTTATTATTTTTAGCTTCCAACAATATGCCATCTAGTATTTGTAATGTTGTTCTAGAGGATATTCCTTTTTGTGCAATACCTATATGTTTTGTTAGATCTTTTTGATTTATTTTTAATTTCATTTTTGACCTCCTTTTTTTCGTCTAGATATAGAAAGAATATAATATATATAGTAGTAATAGTAGTAGGGGCTGTGATTATGTGGATAAGTGTATTTTGTAAGAAATAACGAATACTATCTGAATTTAATAACATGTGGATAATAAATTTAAATACATAAAATTATCCACATGTAGCTAAAAGTTTTATTCTTTTAATTCTTTTACTATATCGTCAATTTTTCTTTTAAGTTCAATATTATCATTTAACTCAGTACTTATTTTATCATATGCATGTATAACAGTTGTATGGTCTCTACCTCCAAATTCATCGCCTATTTTAGGTAGAGATAAATCTGTCAACTCTCTAGTTAAATACATTGCAATTTGCCTTGGATATGCAATTGCTCTAGTTCTTTTTTTAGAATTAAAGTCATCTATTTTTATTCTGAAATTTTTAGATATAATTTCTTTTATTAAATCAACTGTAATCTCCACTGATTTATTATTTGATAATATATCTTTAAGAGCCTCACTAGCTAATTCTTCAGTTACTTCACTATTAGTTAGAGAAGAATAAGCAACTACTCTAATAAGCGCACCTTCCAGTTCTCTAATATTAGATTGAATTTTAGAAGCTATATATAGCATAACATTGTCGTTAACTACTATATTTTCAACATTAGCTTTCTTTCTTAGTATTGCAATTCTAGTTTCTAAATCTGGTGGTTGGATATCAGAAATAAGCCCCCACTCAAATCTAGATCTAAGTCTCTCTTCTAATGTAGGAATTTCTTTTGGTGGCCTATCACTAGATATAATAATTTGTTTATTTGCTTCATGTAATGCATTAAATGTGTGGAAGAATTCTTCTTGAGTACCTTCTTTACCTGCTATAAATTGGATATCATCTACTAACAATACATCTATATTTCTATACTTATTTCTAAATTCTTCATTTCTATATTCTCTAATAGAATTAATAAGTTCATTGGTAAATTTTTCTGATGAGACATAGACTACTTTAGAATTAGGGTTTTGGCTAAGTATGTAATGGCCAATTGCATGCATTAAATGGGTTTTTCCAAGACCTACTCCTCCATATATAAATAAAGGATTATATGCTTGAGCAGGGGCTTCTGCAACTGCTAATGAAGCAGCGTGGGCAAAACGATTACTATTTCCAATTACAAATGTATCGAATGTATACTTTGGATTTAATTGTGATCTTTGATTTCCATCATTGTTTTCCTGTACCAATGATTGTCCAATATTTAGGGAGTGTTCTTCTCCAGGTATGATAAATTGAATATTAAACTCTTCTTCAGTTACCTGTGTTAAAGCACTCTTTATAAGATTTAAATATCTACCAACTAAAATACCCTTAGTGAATTCATTGGGAGCAGCTAATACAACCTTATTAGATGAAATACTAATAGGTTCAATTGTTTTTAGCCAAGTATTGAAACTAACTTCTGTCAATTCAACTTTTATTAGATTTAGAACCTCATTCCAAATATTATCTAAACTTGAAGCCATTATTTTACCTCCTATTCTTAAAATTATTGCCAATATAAAAAAAAATAAACTAATTGCAAAAGATATAAACATACTTATTAACAGAATAAAAATAGATTTATATATTAAAAACAATTAAGTTTGGAAAAAATATTTGTGGATAAACTATTAATAAAATGTGGTTTATCGTTTAGTTAGTAAAAAATATTAACTTATCAACAGAACATAATAAATAGAAATTGTGGACAAAAAGTAAGCTATATTCATATTTTTTGTAAAAATCAAATAAAATTACGAAGTTATTCACAAACTATCCACAAAATGTGAATAACTATTTCTTGTTAATAATTTAAAATATGATATCCACATGTTATTTAATAATATCAAAAATATAGAATATATTCAACAATATTATCCACAAGTTTATAAAAATGTTTATAACTTTTATTATTGATGATTTTGTTGAAATTTCTTGACATATTTGCTTCAAATAAATATAATCATTAGTAGTGTGTATGTTTTCTTAAATTAGAAAACTCTATATTATTTATATATTTCTGAAGGTATAAATCGAAGGAGGTGTTTTTAGTGAAAAGAACTTATCAACCGAAAAAAAGACAAAGAAGTAGAGAACATGGATTTAGAAAAAGAATGAAAACTAGAGCAGGTAGAGAGATAATAAAAGGAAGAAGAAAAAGAGGTAGAAAAAAACTGACAGCATAAGGCCGCTAATAAGGTGGCCTTTTTATAACTATAGGCTATTTTTGTTTAAAGGGAGCAAATTATATGGATAGAATTTATAGATTGAGATCTAATATGGAGTTTAAAAAAGTCTATAGTGGTAGAAAAAGCTATTGGAATAGGAATTTAATACTTTATGTAAGAAAGAATGATTTAAAATATTCTAGGATTGGTTATTCCATAACAAAAAAAGTTGGCAATGCTGTTGTTAGAAACAAGATAAGAAGGCGTATGAAAGAGATTAACAGACTCAATTTTAATAAAATAAAGGATAATTACGATTTGATTTTTATACCGAAAAAGAATATTGTAGATATTTCTTATATTGAATTAGAAAGTGCAGTTCTTCATATTTTGAAAATTGCAGGTCTTTTAAAGGAACAAAGTGATAAAAATGGCTAAAATAGCTATTATTATAATAAGATTTTATCAGAATTTTATATCTAAATATATTCTAACGAGGAAAAACTGTAGATTTTATCCTACTTGTTCGGAGTACTCAATACAAGCTTATAGAAAATATGGTTTTTTTAAAGGATCTTATTTGACTATTAGTAGAATATTAAGATGTAATCCTTTCAATGAAGGAGGATATGATCCGCTTAAATGATAGGGGGTTAGTAAATGACGGCTTTTCTAGGTAATATACTAGGGGCACTATTAAAATTTGTTTATGATACAGTTTCAATGATTGGTACAGAGCCAGAGAACTTCTCTTTTTATGCAATGGCTGTAATCGTAACAACAATTGTATTTAAGATGATACTTTTACCAATTAGCTTACATCAAGTTAAATCTTCTAGGAAGATGAGTGAAATTCAACCTAAGATTAAGGAAATTCAAACTAAATATAAAAATGATCCTCAAACAATGAATATTAAAATGCAGGAAGTATATAAGGAAGAAAAATATAATCCAGCTGCTGGATGTTTACCACTTTTAATTCAACTTCCAATAATTTTAGCGTTTTTTAAAGTAATGCGTGAACCGACGATTTTTGCATTTAAAGATCCAGTTACTTATGAAGCAATGAATAAAGCGTTTTTTTGGATCAAAAATTTAGAAAACCCAGATCCTTTTTTATGGGGTCTACCGTTATTGGCTGCAGCAACAACATACTTACAGAGTCTAACTATGACAACAGCAAGTGCTGATCCTCAAGCTCAGTCAACTACGAAAATGATGAATATATTTCTACCTGTAATGATATTTATGGCAGCGAGAGGTTTTTCAGCAGGACTTGCAATATATTGGGTAGTAGGTAATATCTTCTCTATTATTCAACAAATTATTTCAAATAAATCTTATCGTAAGATTAAGGAGGAAAATTAAAGTCATGAGGTCCGTTATAAAGGTATCTAAAACCGTTGATGAGGCTATAAGAGAGGCTTTAATAGAGTTGGATATAAGCAAAGATGATGCAGAAATTGAAATTATTGAAGAACCAAGTAAAGGTTTATTTGGTTTAATTGGTGCAAAAGATGCTAAGGTAAGGGTTTCAGTAGTAAACGATACTATAGAAATAGCAGATAATTTTTTATCTAAACTATTAAACTCTATGAATATTAAGGCTGTTAATATAATCAAGAAAAATGGAAATAATCTACATGTAGATATAACTGACATAAGTTCTACTGACATGGGTATACTAATAGGCAAACGAGGTAATACTCTGGATTCTGTCCAATATTTATTAAGTTTAGTTATTAATAAAAAGAAGGATGATTATATTAAGGTAATAGTTGATACAGAAGGATATAGGGCAAAAAGAGAAGAAACCTTAATTAGGTTAGCTAATAAGATGGCAGAAAAAGCTAAATATGGTAAACGACCAGTGAAGCTAGAGCCAATGAACCCTTATGAAAGAAGAATTATACATTCTGCATTACAAAATATTAATGGCGTAACTACTTATAGTGAAGGTGATGAACCTTATAGAAGAGTAGTCATTCAATCAAAATAAAGTCAAAAACCCAGTATAATACTGGGTTTCTCTTATAATAAGTAGGAAAGTTATACATTTCAGTCTTTTATGTTTGAACTTTCCCCAAACGAGTTTCAAGAAGAGCTACATTAGCTTTTATTTAGAAGCTTTTTTTATAATATAGATGAAGAAAGAAGGGATACTATGACTATTGCTGCTATTTCTACTGCTGTTGGTGAAGCAGGGATTGGTATAGTAAGGATTAGCGGAAAGAAAGCATTGGATATTGGAAATTCAGTTTTTAAGGGTAATAAAATCACCGAAATAAATGAGGAAAATAATAGAAAATTAATATATGGTCATATAATAGATAAGAAAAATGATTATATTATAGATGAAGTATTGATATCCTTTATGAAGGGACCAACCACTTACACTAGAGAAGACATGGTAGAAATCTATTGTCATGGTGGCATAATATCTGTTAGAAGGGTTTTAGAGTTAATATTAAATAATGGAGCTAGGCTTGCCGAACCAGGAGAATTTACTAAGAGAGCTTTTCTTAATGGGAGATTGGATTTATCTCAAGCTGAGGCTGTAATGGATATGATTAAGGCAAAAACCGACAAGAGTTTTGAGGTGTCATTAGATCAGTTAGAAGGATCATTATCAAGAAAAATTAAAGAAATTAGAAATATATTATTAGAAATGATTGCTCATATTGAGGTTTCCATAGATTTTCCCGATGAAGATACAGAAGAAATGACCTATGATGACTTAAAGAGAAATGGAAATATTGTTAGAGAAGAAATAGAAAAACTTCTTTTAACATCAGATAGAGGTAAGATACTTCGTGATGCGCTAAATACAGTGATACTTGGAAAACCCAATGTTGGCAAATCTTCTTTGTTAAATTCAATCCTTGGTGATAATCGTGCCATAGTAACAGATATACCTGGTACTACAAGGGATATTATAGAGGAATATGTAAATATTGATGGAATTCCACTTAGAATAATTGATACTGCAGGAATTAGAAATACTGAGGATTTAGTAGAGCAAATAGGAGTAAATAAGGCAAAAGAATCAGTAGAAAAAGCAGATTTAATAATAGTTGTTTTTGATGCATCTAGAGAATTATCTGAAGAGGACCATGAGATTATAAAATTGATACAAGGTAAAAAAAGCATCATTCTTCTAAATAAAGTTGATTTAATGCCTAAATATGATATAGAACATTTAAAATCACTCCTTGATGGTCAAGAAATAATAACTACATCTATTACATCTGGTATAGGTGTTGATTTACTTGAAAATAGTATAAAATCTTTATTCTTTGCAGGAGATGTTGAAATTAACTCTAATGTCATAATTACAAATATGAGACATAAAAATCAGTTAGTTAAAGCATTGGAAAATATAAACCAAGGAATAGAAGAGTTAAATGGAAATGTTCCTATTGATTGTGTTGAGGTAGAATTGAAGAATTGTTGGGATAACTTAGGAGAAATATCTGGAGATACCATAGGAGAAGATATTTTGGATAAGATATTTTCAGAATTTTGTATAGGAAAATAGAAAAGACAGTGAATAGTGAATATGTAGTAGCTATTTACTACATTAATAGAAAGGTGAAATTTATGAAAGAAGTTAAACATTATTTTGCAGGAGAATATGATGTTATTGTAGTGGGAGCTGGTCATGCTGGTGTAGAGGCAGCATTGGCAAGTAGCAGAATGGGAATGAAAACTATGATGATGACTATGAGCTTAGATTCTATTGTAGCTCTCTCTTGCAATCCCAATATAGGTGGTACAGGAAAAGGTCATTTAGTCAGAGAAATCGACGCCTTAGGTGGGGAGATGGCTATAAATATAGATAAGTCATTTATACAATCTAAGATGTTAAATACCTCAAAAGGTCCAGCTGTTCATTCTCTTAGAGTACAAGCTGATAAAAAGACATACCATATAGAAATGAAAAAAGCATTAGAAGATGAACCGAATCTAACCTTGAGACAGGGAGAAGTAGTGGATATTTTATTGGAAGATAAATCCATATCTGGAATCTTAACAAGAACTGGGGCTATATATAATTGTAAGTCTGTAGTATTGGCTACGGGAACTTATCTAAAGGGAAGAGTTTATATGGGAGAGATTAACTATGAGTCAGGTCCTGACGGTATGTTTCCTTCCATACTTTTATCAGATGCTTTAGAAGGAAAGGGATTTGATCTTAGAAGGCTTAAGACAGGTACACCTGCTAGGGTCCATAGAGATAGTATAGACTATTCAAAAATGGAAATTCAGCCTGGAGATGAAGAAGTTATACCTTTTTCTTTCTTAAATATGGAAAAGAAATTTGATATTGAGCAGTTACCATGTTATTTGACTTATACTACTGAAGAGATGCACGACATAATAAGAGATAATTTACATCGTTCACCTATGTATTCAGGTGATATTGATGGAGTAGGGCCAAGATATTGTCCTTCCATTGAGGACAAGGTGGTTAGATTCTCAGATAAAAATAAACATCAAATATTTATTGAACCAGAGGGGCTATCAACTAAGGAAATGTATGTACAAGGTGCTAGTTCCACTTTGCCAGAAGAAGTACAGTTAGAAATGTATAGAAAAATAAAAGGCTTAGAAAATGTAAAATTCATGAGATCTGCATATGCTATTGAATATGATTCAATTGATCCTACAATCTTAAAAAGGTCTTTGGAGCATAAGGAAATAAATAATCTGTTTTTTGCAGGACAAGTAAACGGATCTTCAGGATATGAAGAAGCTGCAGCTCAAGGATTAATTGCAGGAATTAATGCTGTTTTAAATATAAAAGGTGAGGAAGCCTTTGTATTAGATAGATCGGAAGCATATATTGGAGTCTTAATTGATGACTTGGTAACTAAGGGAACAGAAGAGCCATATAGGATGATGACATCAAGGGCTGAATATAGACTTACACTAAGGCAAGATAACGCAGATTTAAGGCTTACAGAGCGTGGATATAAAATAGGTTTAGCCACAGAAGAAAGATATAAAAAGACCTTAGAGAAAAAAGATTATATAGAAAAAGAATTGGAAAGACTTAAGAAAATACAAATTAATCCAACCAAGGAGAATAATCAAATATTAGAAAGTCTTAAAACATCAGCTATAAATACTTCAACGAGTCTTTATGATTTAATTAAGAGACCAGAGTTAGGATATGATATTTTATCAGAATTAGATATAGATAGGCCTGAATTATTAAGAGAGATTAGGCTCCAAGTAGAGACCCAAATCAAATATGAAGGATATATAAAGAAACAAATGATACAAATCGAACAATTTAAAAAATTAGAGAAAAAGGCCTTAAGTCAAGATTTGGATTATAATGAAGTAAAAAATCTAAGTAGTGAAGCAAAGCAAAAATTAAGCAAAATAAAACCTGATTCAGTAGGTCAAGCATCTAGAATATCAGGAGTTTCACCTTCAGATATAAATATGCTTTTGATTTATTTAGAACAAAAAAGAAGGGAAGAAAGGGTAGGGAAAGATGACTGATATTAATACCTTGTTAAAAGGGGTAGTGGAGTTAGGAATAGAATTAAATGAAAAACAAAGGGAACAATTTAGTAATTATAAGGATATGCTAAAAGAATGGAATGAAAAAATTAACATAACTGCAATTACCGATGATAGAGAGATTGATATTAAACATTTCTTAGATAGCTTAACACCTTTAAAATATTTTGTTGGAAAAAAGAAAGTAATAGATGTAGGAACTGGAGGGGGATTTCCAGGATTACCTTTAAAAATACTAAATAATGAACTGGATGTAACATTGCTAGATAGTTTAAATAAAAGAATAATTTTTTTAAAAGAAGTAATAGAGTCATTGCAGCTTTCAAACATAGTTGCTGTACATGGTAGAGCTGAAGAACTTGGTAGAATGATGGAGTATAGAGAAAAATATGATATATGTGTATCTAGAGCAGTAGCATCACTTAATACTTTATCCGAGTATTGTATGCCTTTTGTAAAAGTTGGAGGATATTTCATATCTATGAAGGGCTCAAATGTAGAAGAAGAGCTTAAAGAATCTGAAAATGGTATTAAAATATTAGGTGGAAAAATAGTTAAGAAGGAAATAATTGTACTTCCAGAATCAGATATCGAACATTCTTTGATAATAATTGAGAAAATTAAAGATACCTCGACAAAATATCCTAGGGCCGGTGGGAAACCTAAGAAAAATCCATTGTAATATAAGAGAATTTGTTGGAAAATACTTGGGTAATAAAGAAGGAAATTTGGAATTCAATATAGAATTATATACTAAAGTCAAAGGAAAAGAGGGATGTTATGAAAGATGTTCAACCAGAGGTTAAGTATATTCCTATATCAATTATCAAGCCAAATCCATATCAACCTAGGAAGGATTTTAATCAAAAATCTTTAGAAGAATTAAGCCAATCTATAAAGTCCTATGGAATAATTCAGCCAATCAGTGTGAGGCAACTTAAGGCTGACTCATATGAATTAATTGCTGGAGAGAGAAGGCTAAGAGCATCAGAACTGGCTGAACTTTCAGAAATACCAGCTATTGTTGTTGACTATCGTGATAAAGAATCTGCTATTATTGCATTGATGGAAAACTTACAAAGAGAGGATTTGAATTTTATAGAGGAGGCAGAAGGTTATAACAATCTTATAGTAGATCATGGATTTACTCAACAAGAAATTGCAGAGAAAATGGGAAAGAATCAATCAACAGTAGCTAATAAATTAAGACTTTTGAAATTACCAGATGATATAAAGAGGAGCTTATTAGAGTCTAATCTTACAGAAAGGCATGGTCGTGCATTACTGAAGCTTTCAGATGATGACTTGAAAAGGAAAATATTAGATAGAGTAGTAAAGAACGAGCTAAATGTAAACAAAACGGAGGCTTTAGTTGAAGATATATTAAATGATTTGACAAAGACTGAAACAAATGAAGTTAAACAAAATATCAAAAGTATGATAAATATTAGGATTTATTTAAATACCATAAAAAATGCTTTTTCTGCCATTAAGAATACAGGAATAAATGCAGATTATAAAGAGATAGATAAAGGTGATCATGTAGAAGTTACAGTTCGTATACCAAAATAAAGTCGAGGATTAATTCCTCGACTTTATTTTGATTGTATGTTGATATTTATTTCTCTTGGGATATATTTATTAATTCAGATATAGTTACAAAGCTGTATCCTTCTTTAATTAATTCTGGAATTATAGTCTTTAGTGCTTCCACTGTATTACTCTCATTTTTATATACATAATCATGAAATAGTATAATATCCCCATTTTGTATCTTTGATAAGGTTGTATTAACTATTGCTTCTACTCCAGGATTTGACCAATCCTTTGAATCTTGATAAAATGTCCAGAGAACTAAAATAGAGTTGTCACTACTTATTACTTTAATTACCTCTTTGTTATAATTACCATATGGAGGTCTAAAGACTTTAGGCCTAGTATTACTTATGGAAGAAACTATTTCTTGAGTCTTTTCAAATTCCTCTTTAACTACCTTAGTGGAAGCTTTTTTCATATTAACATGAGAGTATGAGTGATTTCCTATTTCATGTCCTTCAGCTACTTGTCTTTTAATAATTTCAGGATATAATTCTGCGTGTTTTCCCAATACAAAAAAAGTTCCAGGAATACTATATTCTTTTAGCAAATCTAGTATCTGATTAGTATACTCAGGATGAGGTCCGTCATCAAAACTTAATGCGATTTTTTTTTCTGTTGATGAACCTTTTGTAAAAACTACCATGGCACTATCTGAAAATGTATAAATTGTATCAGGAGTATAAGACTGTATGAATGTTATGGTTAATAACATTACTACTATATATATATTTAATATTATATTTAAATCTTTTTTTAACTTCCCCATGGATTATTCCCCTTATCTTTAAATAAGATATACTATATATAAGATATATATTCATATGAGCAAGTACATATTATAGAAATTCACAAAAAAAGATAGGGTTTATTTTCAAATTTAAGAGGTTTTTAGAAGGATGTCCATATTGTTGGTATACAAAACATAATTAAGTTAAATTTTGGCATATAAGGCCGTTAAAAGTGAAACTTAAAATTTGTGGTATCAATTTAATATAGTTTTATATAAAATATAGTAGTAGAAGGATATTTGGGTAAAGAATGAGAAAAGAGAGTAGGAATTTAAATATTTTGTAAAAGTATATAATAAATATTAGAGGGATAGATGATCTATATGTTAGAAAAGAAAAATGATACTAATAATCAAAAAGACGATTTAGAATTAGTTCTTCTAAGAATAGCAAACAATAATTTTGAATTAGATTTAATCAAAAGTTTATTAGACGAAGACAATATATCTTATATCATAAAGGAGCCAGGTATCGGAGGATATATGAAAATAATAACAGGTCAAACACTTTATGGTGCATCTGTATTGGTAGAAAAATCTTTTTATGAAAAAGCTAATGCTGTTTTAGAAGGGATTATAATCGGAGAATAGGAATGACCTTTGTGTCATTCCCATGGACGGAGGTGAAATATTTGAAGGATAATATCAAATCCTTATTAATGGGATCTTTAGTAATTTATATATTGTTTGGTTTTTTTGCGGGAGCTCAAATTAAATACATATCTCCTATTGAATCATCAAAAATTCTTGCCTTTTTAGATTATTTTATCAGAAACTTTTTTCATCTTTGGGAATTTAAGCTTATAGGGGTAGGGGTTTTTGTACTTGTTGCCCGTTTTATTAAGTCAAGAAAAAAGAAATAAACTATATTTTTAGATAAACAAAGTGAGGGTTATAGTAATAATTATAATGAATGCTAGTTAGAGAGTGGAGTGTGAGTATAATTATTAATAATGTTCCACGTGGAACATAAAGATGTCTTTGTAATATCTACATAATCTGATATTATATAATAGAGAAGAAATACAAGGTGGTGGTTTTTTGGGTAAGATAATTTCGATATTTAATCAAAAAGGTGGAGTTGGAAAGACTACTACCACAATAAATCTTTGTGCAGGTGTAGGGAAATTAGGAAAAAAGGTTCTTTTAGTAGACATTGATCCACAAGGAAATGCAACTTCTGGACTTGGAGTGGATAAATCTGATGGACATCCAATTATTTATGATGTGTTAGTTAAGGAAGTGGGTCCATCAGAAGCTATTAGAGAAAGTTCAGCAGAAAATGTGAGTATTATAGGATCTAATAATGAATTAGCCGGTTTAGAAATAGAATTAGCCAGAGAAGGTAATTGGGAAAAGATCCTAAGAGATAAACTGCTAGAGATTAAGAATGATTATGATTTTATATTTATAGATTGTCCACCTTCTCTAGGAATACTATCAATACTTGGGTTAGTAGCATCAGATAGTGTAATAATACCAATTCAGTGTGAGTATTATGCCCTTGAGGGAGTCAGTCAATTGTTTGAGACTATAAAACTTGTGAGGAAAGGATTAAATCCTGATTTGGAAATTGAGGGAGTAGTTCTTAGTATGTTTGATGGTAGGACAAACCTATCTATACAAGTAGTAGATGAAGTGAAAAACTTTTTCAAAGGAAAAGTATATGTAAGTCTTATTCCAAGGAATGTAAGATTAGCAGAAGCTCCAAGTTATGGTTTGTCTATTATGGATTATGATAACAAATCAAAGGGCTCAGAGGCTTATATGGAATTGGCAGAAGAATTTCTAGAATTGGTAGAGGAGTGATTAGGTGAGTACTAAAAAGAGAGGATTAGGGAAAGGTCTATCAGCTTTAATCTCTGACGAAGTAGATATTGATCATAGTAATATCCATAAGGAGTCTATTAGAAGCATAGATATTAATCTAATAGTAGCTAATGGAAATCAGCCAAGGCAAGAGTTCCATAAAGAAGCTTTGGATGAGTTAGCAAGTTCAATAGAAGAAAATGGATTAATTCAACCTATCATAGTTAGAAAAATTAAAGATAAATATGAAATTATAGCAGGCGAAAGAAGATGGAGAGCATGCAAAACAGCAGGGTTAAAAGAAATACCGTGTATATTAAAGGATGTAACAGAAGATGTATCAGCAAAGTTTGCATTAATAGAGAATATCCAACGGGAAGATTTAAGTCCTATAGAGGAAGCTGTTGCTTATAAGAAACTGATGTCAAACTTCAACTTAACTCAAGATGAAGTAGCATCTCAAGTTGGGAAATCCAGATCTTATATTTCCAATACCATTAGACTTCTAAACTTAGACAAAGATATAATAGACTATATAGCTAAGGGAGAATTGACGGCTGGTCATGGAAAGGTGCTATTAGGTATAAAGGATAAGAATGAGCAATTGTCAGCTGCAAAAAAAATAATTAACAACAATTTAAATGTTCGAGAAACTGAAAGCATAGTTAGGGAGAAAGAAAAACCAACAAAAAAACTTCAAATTAAAAGAAAAAAGGATCCATATGCAGTGGACTTGGAAGATAGCTTAATGAAGGCTCTAGGTACAAAGGTAAGCTTAATTCAAGGAAATAAGAAAGGGAAGATAGAGATAGAATACTATGGGAACGAAGACTTGGAAAGGCTTATAGACATTTTAACAAATTAATGTTCCACGTGGAACATTAATTTGTTAAAGAAGGGAGAAAATAAAATGGAATTAACTATATATCAAGTAGATGCCTTCTCAAACAAGGCCTTTGGTGGCAATCCTGCTGGCGTTGTGCCTGATGCAAGATTTTTAACAGAAGAAAACATGCAAAACATAGCTAAAGAAATGAATTTATCTGAAACAGCTTTCGCAACATTATTAGATGAAGATCTTTATAGTGTAAGGTTTTTTACCCCCACTTGTGAAGTGGATTTATGTGGACATGCTACCATTGGCACATTTTACACCTTAGCCAAGATGGGATATATAAAACCTATTTTAAATGGAAGAAAGACAGTTTATCAAAAAACAAAAGCAGGAAAACTAGCTGTTGATATTATATTTAAAGATAGAGAAGTAGATAAGGTATATATGGAACAAGCTACTCCAAAAACATTAAACAGTATAAACAATCCTGAAGAATTATTAAAAGCAATGGGAATGAATCTAGAGGACCTAGGGGTACTAAATGAAACTATATATCCGGATATCATTACTACAGGACTTCCGGATATAATATTACCAGTAAAAAGTAAAGAGGCATTGGATAACCTACATGTTGACATGAAGGAATTATCTAAGATTTCTCAAGAACTTGGAGTTGTTGGTGTCCATGCATTTTACTTACCTGACTTGAATTCTCCTATAGTATATACTAGAAACTTCGCTCCCTTGGTTGGCATAGATGAAGAAGCTGCCACGGGAACATCCAACGGGGTTCTTATTTATTTTCTAAAAACAAAAAATCTTATAGATAGAAACAATATAGTATCTTACCAAGGAGAATCAATGAATAGACCTAGCCAAATACATTGTAACATTGAAGAAACTGACGGTAAATATATTGTTAAAGTTGGAGGAGAATCAAAGATAGTAATCAGTGGTATACTACTTCCGTAGAAATTGAAGAAATTCTTTGTATATATTTAACAAATTGGTAAATGTAAGGGTACAATGGTATTTCATTTTTCATGTATTTATAGTAAGATACTATTAGGAGGTGTTTTAATTAATGTTTATTGAAAAAAGTTTAAAACAGTATATTGCCGATGTAGCTAGTAATGAACCTACTCCAGGTGGTGGTAGTGTTTCAGCTCTAGTGGGAAGTTTAGGAGGAGCCCTTACTAATATGGTAAGTAATCTATCGGTAGGTAAGAAGGCTTATGAAGAATTATCAGATGAGATTAAAAAAGAAATGGCTGCAAGTAATGAGGAAGTTGAAAAGATTGTGGAGATTTTAAACAATATAGTTGATGAGGACACAAAAGCTTTTGATAAAGTTATGGATGCTTTCAAACTTCCTAAGGAAACTGATGAGGAAAAGTTGGTTAGAAGCAATGCCATTCAAGAAGGGTATAAAATAGCTTTAGAAGTTCCATTAAGATGTGCAGAAAAATGTCTAAGAGTATTAAAATTACAAGATATTTTTGCAAGATATGGTAATGTAAATGCAATAACAGATATAGGAGTAGGTACATTACTAGCTTATTCTGGTTTAGAAGGAGCTTTATTTAATGTAACTATTAATTTAGGTAGTATAAAAAATGAAGAATATAAAAAAGAGATTGCTGCTAAAGTGGATAGCATCTTAAGTGAAGGAAAAAAATTAAAAGAGGAAATAATAGCAGTTGTATACGAAAGACTAGGGTAAGAGAAGGGAAACCTTCTCTTTTCTTTAACCATAAATATAAAGGATAATTAAAGTATATATAATCTAATAGATTTAATAATTTTTTTAGGGGGAAGAAAATGTCTAAAATTGAATTAAAAAATCTTATTATAAAAGCAAAAGGTAGCGAGAAGTCACAATTAGTACTGAAGAATGTCAATATAATTAATGTTTTTACTGGAGAGATAATTAAGAACAATGTAGCCATAGACAATGGCAGTATAGTAGGAATAGGTGAATATAAAGGAGAAGAGGAAATAGATTTATCAGGAAAATACTTATCTCCTGGCTTTATTGACAGTCATGTTCATATAGAATCTTCTATGTCATCTCCATCACAGTTTGCTAGGGTTATAGTACCTAGAGGGGTGACTAGTATAATAGCAGATCCTCATGAAATTGGGAATGTTAGTGGGCTAGAAGGTATAAGATATATAATAGAAGAAAGTAAAAACACTCCATTAGATGTATATGTAATGCTTCCTAGTTGTGTGCCATCTACAGATTTTGAAAATGCAGGTGCAGTACTTGAGGCTGAAGACTTAGCTAAATTACTTGATGAAGAGACTGTAATTGGTCTTGGTGAAATGATGAATTATCCTGGACTTATCGCTGCAGATGAAAAAATATTAGATAAATTGCTATTGAAAAAAGATATAATAGTAGATGGTCATGGGCCTATGATTAAAGATAATGAACTAAATGCATATTTAGCTGCAGGTATAAAGACGGAGCATGAGTGTTCTACCATAGAAGAAGTGCAGAATAGATTAAGATTAGGAATGTATGTGCTTCTTAGGGAAGGGTCTGCTGCAAAGGATTTGAGAAATATAATTGGAGCTGTAAATAAAGATAATATTAGAAGATTTTTATTTTGTACTGATGATAGACATCCTGAAGATTTAATTAATGAAGGAACAATAGATTTTAACATAAAACTTGCCATAGAGGCAGGAGTAGACCCAGTAGATGCTATAAGGATAGCTAGCTTAAATGCGGCGGAGTGTTATGGATTGCAGAAAAAGGGAGCAATAGCACCAGGCTATATTGCAGATTTAGTAGTATTAGATAATTTGAAGGATTTTAATGTTTTACAAGTATTTAAAAATGGGAAATTAGTTGCAGAAAATAACAAGGCTATTTTTGAGACTAATATTAGTAATCTAGGTAATATCACAAATTCTGTAAATATAAAAGATGTAAATATAGAAGATATTCAAATTAGAATGGAGACTAATAAAGCCAATGTAATTAGTGTAATAAATGGTAGCTTAACAACGGAGTTAGTGGTTAAAGAAGTAGATGTAGTAGATGGATATTTTAACTACTCTAATAATGATATTCTAAAACTTGTGGTAGTTGAAAGGCATCATGCAACTGGGAACATAGGGGTAGGGCTTATAGAAAACTTTGAAATAAAAAATGGTGCAATAGGGTCAACAGTTGCTCATGATTCACATAATATAATAGTCATAGGAGATAATGATGAAGATATTTTATTAGCAATAGAGGAATTAAAGAGAATAGGTGGAGGAATTACCATGGCTAGTAATGGGAAAGTCCTTAGAAGCTTACCTTTAGAGATAGGCGGAATAATGACATCTAAGCCAATTGAGGAAACAAACGCAACATTAAAAGAGATGATAAATTTATCTCATGATAAATTTAATGTAAATAAGAATATCGACCCTTTTATGACATTGGCATTTATGGCCTTGCCTGTAATTCCAAAAATTAAACTTACAGATATGGGATTATTTGATGTAGAAAAATTTAAATTTATAGAAGTGTATAGTGAAAAATAATATGGTATAATCTTTACAGTAAGGAGTGATAAAATGATATATTTCGACAACGCAGCTACATCTTTTCCAAAGCCAAAAATAGTATATGATGAAATAATGAATGCTATGGTAGGCTATGGCGCTAATCCTGGAAGATCAGGGCATAAACTTGCATTACAGGCTAGTAGAGGGGTGTTTGGTACTAGAGAAACTATATCTAAGCTTTTCAATATAAAAAGTCCAATGAATGTAGTTCTTACATTTAATTGTACAGAAAGCCTAAATATGGCTATTAAGGGAGTCTTGAAACCAGGAGACCATGTAATTACCACATCTATGGAGCATAATTCTGTCTTGAGACCAATTGTATCTTTAGAAAAGTTAGGTATTAAGAATACCATAGTGCAAGGAGACTCTTTTGGAAGGATTAACCCTGAAGACATCAAAAATTGCATTAGACCAAATACAAAATTAATTGTAACTACACATATTTCAAATTTAACAGGAACAATAATGGATATTGGTGCCATAGGAGAAATTGCAAAATCTCATGGAATTTTATATCTAGTAGACGGAGCTCAGTCAGCTGGAGTTTATAACATTGATGTAGACAAAATGAATATT
Source organism: Tissierella sp. (assembly GCF_031460495.1). NCBI lineage: Bacteria > Bacillati > Bacillota > Tissierellia > Tissierellales > Tissierellaceae > Tissierella > Tissierella sp. Next base: position 26,059 of record NZ_JAVKTS010000001.1, read on the forward strand.
GATATGCTTGCTTTTCCTGGACACAAAGGGTTACTAGGACCTCAAGGTACAGGTGGATTATATATTAGAGAAGGTATAGAAATTACAGAAACCTTCCAAGGAGGTACAGGTAGTATTTCACATTCTTTAGTGCAACCAGATGTGATGCCAGATAAATTTGAATCAGGTACACCAAATGCCCCTGGTATAGTTGGTCTTGGAGCTGGTATAAAACATATAATGAAAATAGGTATAGATACTATTCGAGAAAAAGAAGAAGCTCTGACAAAGCATTTCATAGAAGAGGCAAGGAAGATTGTAGGGGTTAAGCTTTATGGTACTCTTGAAATGGGAAGTCATGCACCAGTTGTAGCCTTAAATGTGAAAGAAGCGGACTCCTCTGAAGTAAGTTATATACTAGATGAGGAATATAATATTGCTGTAAGACCTGGTCTACATTGTGCTCCTTTAGCACATAAAACAATTGGGACATTTGAACAGGGTGTAGTTAGATTTAGTTTTGGTTATGAGAACACTCATGAAGAGATAGATTTTGCTATTAAAGCTTTAAAAGACATTGCTAAGGAAGTTTAGAAAGGAGAAATCTTATGGTTCAGCTAAAAGAATTTATTGCAGCTTATAGCATAGAAATTATTATGGGACTTATTGTATCACTATTCATATTATTCATCTTGTATTTAATAGCTGAAATAAGAATATCAAAAATAAAAGAAAAATATAATACTCTAGTCAGAGGAGTAAAAGGCGTAAATATAGAAGAACTCTTAATAAAAACTGGTGAGGAATTGCATGATATTCGTATAGATATGAATATCATGCAACAAAATATAGAGAATGTAGAAACAAAATTAGCTTTTGCAATTCAAAGGGTTGGGTTTGTAAGATATAATGCTTTCTCTGAAATGGGATCTGACTTGAGTTTTTCTATTGCTCTTATGGACAAGTTTCAGAATGGTTTTGTACTTACAAGTATTTATGGTAGAGAACATACTACTAGCTATGCAAAACCAATTAAATTTGGGAAATCTATATATCCATTATCTGTAGAAGAAATACAAGCAATAGATAGAGCCATATTAGGCGAATATAAGGAGAAAACTCTTTCGTAGGAGGATATTTTGTAATGGAACGGATATTATTCATTTTAAATCCTGTGGCTGGTGGTGGAAAGGCAAAAGCTCTAAGATCTTTGATTGAGGAAATAATGGACAAGTATAATAGGGAATATGACTTGCTATTAACATCAAAACCAGGTGAAGCCACTTGTATTGCAGAAAAAAGTGTTAATGACTATGAAATAATTGTAGCAGTAGGTGGCGATGGCACTGTAAATGAAGTAGCTATAGGCTTAATCAACAAAAACAAAGGCAGCCTTGGAATTATACCAGGAGGTACAGGTAATGATCTAGCAAAGTCATTAGATATATCCTTAGATCCAAAAGAGGCCTTGGAGACATTATGTAGAGGTCTGAAAAGAGATATAGACATTGGCAATGTAAATGGCTCAAACTTTTTAAACATATCAAGCGTTGGCTTTGATGCAGAAGTAGTGATAAATAATGTAGAAATAAAAAAGAAAATTAAGAGTAGAATATCCTATGCCATAAGTGTTGTATATACACTGTTTAATTTTAAAATGAAAAGAATTCAAATTAATATAGATGATAAAATCTTAGATGAAGAAATAATGCTCTTAGCAGTAGGAAATGGGAAATATTATGGTGGTGGAATGAAAATTTTACCTATGGCTAAGGTTGATGATGGATATTTTGATATATGTGTGGTATCCGGTGTAAGTAAGATAAAAACCTTATTTCTTTTTCCGTCAATATTTAAAGGAAATCATGTAAGATATCATAAGTATGTAAGGATATTTAAGGCAAAGACAGTTAAAATAAAAGTGGAAGAAGGAATATATTTAAATATTGATGGTGATGTAAAATTTAGAGATAAAGAAATCATATTTACTATTGAAGATAAAAGGTTGAGTGTTATATGTGAAAAAAAGTAGCCTAGGCTACTTTTTTAATATTAATTCACCATACCCCTCACTATACAATCTAGAAATGGATAAATATAAGCTCTTAGATATTATGTCCGCCATATTCATTACAAGTGACAATCTGGTATTCTGCAATACCATATATTCCATCATTCCACCAATATTAACAATTCCTGTAATAGAGATATCTCCAACAGAAGGCAAAACTTTATTTACTCCAGCCCCTGGCCTTAAAGGGGAATTTTTGATTGATAGATATCCTACACGATCCTGTTTACCTAAAGATGAATCTATTGCAAGGATAAGGGGATTGCTACATTCCTTATTAATACTCAGTATAGTAGATTCTAGATTTTGTGCATGAACAGGATGTTCTAAAGTTCCCAATATATTAATATCCTTATAGTTTTTTATGAGAGGAGAAAGTTTATGACCTACTAAAGGGCCTAAGGAATCGCCTGTAGACCTATCAGTACCAATGCAGAGGATTGTTAATTTCTTATTCTTTAGAGATTGTTCTGATAAATATGTAGTAATTAGATTAGAAAATCTGGATAAAGCGAAGGGTGAAGATGAATTAATATAGTTGTTTTTTGGAAATATGTTCATTATAATCCTCCTAAAATATCCTATTATTAATATGTATTAAGTCAGAGAAGATAATAGAAGTATTACCTAAAGAAAGAACATAAATACTCCTATATTAAAAAATGAAACATATTAAATATTCGTAACAATTCTCAGATGTTGAATTTCATATCAAAGAGTAAAGATGCTAATGGGTTGAAATAGCGGGATAAAGCACATGAATAAAATAGAAAAATTGGAATATACTATAAACAAATAGACAGGCTTATTACGGGTTGAATAAATTCCCAGGTATGTTATAATTATTACAGAATGGTTACAATGGCATTACAAATATGTTTAAATAGTCTCAAACTAGGAGGAAATATTATGATTAATAGCCCTAAACCAACAGGGATAGGCCTAGATGACCTAAAGAAACAAATTAGTAAGTTAAAGAGCTATGGAAAGAAAATTAAACTTAAAAAAATAGACTTAAAAAAATTTGACTTCAAAATAAACAATATAAATACTAATACAAAAAAACTTATACTTAGATCAGCATTAGTATTATTGATGATAACATCTATAATAGCTTTAAGTATTACAGGATATGAATCTTATCAAGCTAGTTTAGAAGCTTTTGAAGTCTATCTAGGTGAATATAAGATTGGTACTGTTAGACAACAAGAAGATGTTATAAAAATAATGGAAGATTTGGAAACGGAACTATCCAATACATATGATATGGATATTGTATTTAGAGAAGATTTGAAATTTATAGAGACAAAAATAAAAGATGAGTTTATTTCTTCTAAAGAAGAAATAAGGGATGAAGTTAATGCTAAGACTAGCTTTCTAGTACAAGGATATGTTCTTAAAGTAAATGATGTTGAAATAGGAGCTTTGAAAACTAAGGAAGAAATAGATAATATCATTAAGAGAATAGAAGAACCTTATAGAGAGATGATTAAAGAAGATTCCAATATAAAGGAAGTTAAAATAGTAGAAAAAGTAGAAATAGTGAAGGAAAACATGCCTTTATACAAAATAGGGGATGCAGAAGAATTATATAATCACTTACTTACAAGCTCTGAAGAGATAAGAATTCATACAGTAGAAGTCGGAGAAAGTCTCTGGACAATATCCAAGATATATGGTTTGTCAGTTGATGAATTAACTGCTGCTAACCAAGATAAAAACCCAGATAAACTCCAAATTGGTGATGAAGTTAAGCTGGTAGTACCCAAGTCTATACTTACTGTAGCTACAGTTGCACAAGTTGAGTATATGGAGAATGTAAAATATGAAACTGAATATGAATATAATGATAATATGTATAAAAATGAAAAGAAGACTAAAGTAGCTGGCGCTAGTGGTTTATCAAAAATAGTTGCTAACGAAATAAAACATAATGGGATTTTAGTGGAAAAAGAAATAGTATCAGCGGAAGTACTTGAAGAACCAGTTACTCAAATAATAATCAAGGGAACTAAAGAGGTTCCAAAGACTGCTGCTACTGGTGCATTCTTGATGCCTACTAGGGGAAGGATATCTTCTAGATATGGGATGAGAAGTGGAAGAATGCATACAGGACTTGATATAGCAGCCAAAAAAGGCACAGCTATAAATGCAGCTGATGGAGGAAAAGTAGTATATGTAGGCTATAAAGGTGCTTATGGGAATATGGTAGAAATTGATCATGGAAATGGATTTAAGACTAGATATGCTCACTTAAGCAAGATATTAGTATCAGTTGGTACAAAAGTATACAAAGGCCAACATATAGGAAATATGGGAAGTACAGGTAGATCCACAGGGTCTCATCTACACTTTGAAGTTCTAAAAAATGGTAAGAGCCAAAATCCAGGAAACTATGTGAAATAGAGGAAGCTTAATGCTTCCTCTTTTTGTGTCTTGGCCTCTAGGTATAGTTTTAAGAATAGTATTGAAGTCATTGAGCATTATAATAGTACTAATAAATGATGGGCTTAAAGAACTTTAAAAAAGGTATTGACAAATATAAGAAAAGGTATTAATATATAAATACACCCCCCAATAGGGGGAGGGGGAAGGAGGTCTATAAATGAACGCAGAAAAAAAGAAAGCATTGCAATCTTTAAAAACTGCCAAGGGGCAAATTGAAGCAACAATTAAGATGCTTGAGGATGATAGATATTGTGTTGATATTTCAAATCAAATTTTAGCAGCTCAGTCATTATTGAAGAAGGCTGATTTGTTGATTATAAAGCAACATATGAATCATTGTGTAAGACAGGCTTTTGAGCAGGATAATGGAGATGAAAAATTAGAAGAGGTTATGGATCTTTTAGCAAAAGTTATTGGTAAGTAATCTTTTTGATAGGAGGGAAACTTATGGTAAATAAATCACTACAAATAGAAGGCATGACCTGTGCATCTTGTGCAAATGCCGTAGAAAGGGCCACTAAAAAACTAGAAGGTGTTACAGAAGCAAATGTAAATTTAGCAACTGAAAGGCTAAGTATTAGTTACGATGAAGCTGCTCTTTCAGTAAATGATATTCAGGCAGCTGTGGAAAAGGCAGGATATAAGGCAATTTCTGAAACAGTTAACAAAACTATGGCTATAGAGGGTATGACTTGTGCTTCCTGTGCTAAAGCAGTTGAAAGAGCTACAAGAAAGCTAGATGGTGTAGTAGAAGCAAATGTTAATTTAGCTACTGAAAAACTATCCATTAGTTATGAACCGTCAGTCCTTAGAACATCAGATATTAAGAAAGCAATAGAGAAGGCAGGATATAAGGCAATTGAAGAAGAAACTACAGTAGATACAGATAAAGAAAGGAAAGAGCATGAAATAAAGGCATTATGGAAGAGATTTATTATTTCTGCTATATTTACAATACCATTATTATATATTTCCATGGGACATATGATGGGCGCACCACTGCCAATGTTTTTAGATCCTATGATGAATCCAGTTAATTTTGCATTGGCTCAATTATTCCTAACTATTCCAGTTGTAGTTTATGGATATAAGTTTTACACTGTTGGTATAAAGACCTTGCTCAAGGGTAGTCCAAATATGGACTCACTTATTGCAATAGGTACAGGAGCAGCAGTTGTTTATGGAATATTTGCTACCATAAAGATTATTAGCGGGGAACATGGCTATGCAATGGATTTATATTTTGAGTCTGCCGGAGTAATTATTACATTGATAACTCTTGGTAAGTATTTAGAAGCACTTTCTAAAGGAAAAACTTCAGAGGCTATAAAGAAGTTAATGGGTCTTGCTCCAAAGACTGCAATAATTATCAGAGATGAAAAGGAAGTAGAGATTTCCATAGATGAAGTTGAGGTTGGAGATATTATAGTAGTTAAACCTGGTGAAAAGATGCCAGTAGATGGTCAAGTAGTAGAAGGTATAACTTCAGTTGATGAGTCCATGCTCACAGGAGAAAGTATACCTGTAGAAAAACATATTGGAGATAATGTAATTGGTGCTAGTATAAATAAAAATGGTTCGATAAAGTATAAGGCTACAAAAGTTGGCAAAGATACAGCACTAGCTCAAATCATAAAGCTAGTAGAGGATGCTCAAGGATCTAAAGCTCCCATAGCAAAGATGGCTGATGTAATATCGGGATATTTTGTTCCAATAGTTATTGCATTAGCAATAATTTCAGGATTGGCATGGTACTTCATAGGCGGAGAATCTGCTACCTTTGCCCTTACAATATTTATAGCAGTATTGGTCATAGCATGTCCTTGTGCATTAGGTTTAGCAACTCCTACAGCTATTATGGTTGGAACAGGTAAAGGTGCAGAAAATGGCGTTTTAATCAAAAGTGGAGCTGCTTTAGAAACTGCACATAAAGTTCAAACCATAGTATTTGATAAAACAGGTACAATCACAGAGGGAAAACCTAAGGTAACAGATGTAGTTCCAACAAATGGAATTACAGAAGTTGAATTGCTACAGCTTACTGCATCTGCAGAAAAGGGTTCAGAGCATCCACTTGGTGAATCAATAGTAAAAGATGCTGAAGAAAAAGGATTAGAGTTTAAGAAAGTAGATACATTTAATGCAATTCCTGGTCATGGTATCGAAGTTACAATAGAAGGCAAAACTATTCTAGCAGGTAATAGAAAGCTTATGAAGGACAGAAATATATCCTTAGAAAATCTTGAAACTGATTCTGATAGGTTAGCAGAAGAGGGCAAGACTCCTATGTATGTAGCTATAGATAATAATATGGCTGGAATTATTGCAGTAGCAGATACAGTTAAGGAAAACAGCAAGAGAGCTATAGAAAGATTACATGAAATGGGAATTAAGGTAGCTATGATAACTGGTGATAATAAGAGAACAGCAGAAGCCATAGCAAAGCAAGTAGGTATAGATATAGTTCTAGCAGAAGTATTACCTGAAGATAAGGCAAATGAAGTTAAGAAGCTTCAAGGAGAAGGTAAGAAGGTAGCCATGGTTGGAGATGGAATCAATGATGCTCCAGCATTAGCGCAAGCTGATATAGGTATAGCAATTGGTTCAGGTACAGATGTAGCAATGGAATCAGCAGATATAGTTCTAATGAGAAGTGATCTTATGGATGTACCAACTGCAATCCAGTTGAGTAAAAGCACCATAAAGAACATTAAGCAAAATTTATTCTGGGCATTTGGTTATAATACATTGGGAATTCCAGTAGCTATGGGACTTCTTCATATATTTGGAGGACCACTTCTAAACCCAATGATAGCAGGAGCAGCAATGAGCTTAAGCTCAGTATCAGTTTTGACAAATGCACTAAGATTAAAGAAATTTAAAGCAGTTAGATAGATGTAAAATGTTAATAATCTGCATAGCAGATTTTATATATTAAATTAAAATTCAGGAGGAGAAAATAAAAATGAAAAAGAAAGTTTTAATAGAAGGTATGAGTTGTGGAAATTGTGTACGCCATGTAGCAGAGGCACTTAATGAAATTGATGGAGTATCCAATGTAGCTGTAAAACTTGAAGAAAAATATGCTCTTATGGATGTAGAAAGTAATGACTTAGATGAAGCCATCAAATTTGCAGTAGATGAAGCTGGCTATGAAGTAGTAGGAATAGAGGCAGTATAATGAAGAACATAATTAAGTCATGGTTGAAAAAATTAGAGGAATCTAATAAAGAGAGCTTTGGCTCAAAACCATTGGATTGTTGCACTATTGGAAGAGATAAAAAAGCTGCAAAACCAGTAAATGCATCTTCTAATAAAAAATAACTTAGGACAAATAAACAAAAAGATATGATTTATCCTGATTTTTACAGCAATAAAGTAGAGGAAGCTAATGCTTCCTCTTTTTGTTATTCTAAAATCTAGAGTCCAGTAAGAATATAATTATTAATATCATTAATAAGTTTTCAAATATATCATTATCAAGGCTTCCTATTTTACCCGTAGATTTGTTATTGCCTATTTCATTAATATTATCTTCAAATAGTTTTTGCAAGTTCAACATTCCTGCTCCTTGATTTTTTTGGGATTGTTTTAAATCTATACAAGAAGAAGTTATTCTATTTTTTGTTTCTTGTGGTGAAATATCTTTGTACTTATTTAAAAGAAGTGCAACAGATCCAGAAACCAAAGGTGTAGCCATGGAAGTACCACTCAATGAAGAATAGTTATCCAATTTTGTATTTGATAGAGATTTTATATTTACTCCCGGGGCTACTATATCAGGCTTCATTAACCCCTCGATAGTGGGACCACGACTAGAAAAAGGTGCAATAACATCATCAGATGGGTCTATGGTTCTCTTATCATCAACGGCTCCAACTGTTATAACATTTCTACTAATGCCTGGAGATAGGATAGTTCCTTCTTCAGGGCCACTATTACCTGCTGCAGCAATGACTATTAGCCCTGCTTTAACAGCCATGTCCACAGCTTTACATAATGGATCCTTATCACAGGAATTATTGGCAGGGGTGCCTAAAGAAATATTAATTATTTTTGTATTATACTTGTCCTTAGTTTCTACTATATAAGAAATTGCAGCAATTATATCTGAAGTACTACCCCCTCCATTTGAATCTAAAGCCTTGATACCCAATATATTAGCCTTAGGGGCTACTCCAATATACTTACCCTTAGAAGCAAAGCCATTTCCCGCTATAATCCCAGAGACATGTGTGCCGTGACCATTATCATCGTATGGAATATCTTTGCCATTAATAAAGTCTTTAAAAGCAATAATACGATTATTCGGTCTTGTTAAATCATCATGTGGAGCTACACCTGTATCAATTACAGCAACTGTAATACCTTCACCCTGAAAACCCTTGTCATGGGGGAAATGTACTTCCATAGTAGGAGCTGCAATATCTAACAATGCATATACCTCTGAATCAAAGCTGATATACTCTATTTCAGGACTATTGGCTATTTTATATATTGCTTCAGTGGACATATATCCAGCAAATCCATCTATAAGTGGTAGATTGGATTTAATCTTGGAAGATAAACTACTCATATTCTCCTTAAGATTTAAAGCATTACTATTAAATTGTAATATCACTGGAACTTCTTCCCGTGATTGAGACATTATTTTTGCGCTTAGAATTGGACAAAGTTTGGTATTCATTATTTTTTTCAATATAACCACCTTCCTTTTTCTATTCTATGCTATGAAAAAATAAAATGTGTCAAAAACTAAAAAAAGCCCTAAGGCTTTTTTAGTTAATAACTATTTGTTTTTATTTATTTTTTTTGAATATAACTTTACCTAATTCACCAACTACTAGAGGTATGAAAGCAAATGATAGAACAATTTCCCAGTCAAGTAAACCTAATGGGAAGGTATAAAATATATCTTGCATAAATGGTACATATAGAACAACTAATAGCAATAAGAATGCAAATAGTGTTGAATATACCATGCTTCTATTTGTAAAGAAACCTATTTTAAACAAGGTATGTTTTTGAGATCTAGAAGAATAAGCTCTTAATAGTTCTGCTGTTATCAAAGTAGCAAAAGTAATAGTTCTTGCAGGAACTAAGCTAGCCTCTATAACATTTCCTAATGCATCGTATTGAATAGGGTAGTGATGCATTCCCCAATAATATGCAAGCAAGGATCCACCTGCTACAGCTATACTTTGCAATAATATGCTAAACATCATACTACGATTGATTATAGCTTCTTTAGAATCTCTAGGTTGTTGTTGCATTATATCCGGTTCACCTTTTTCAACACCTAAAGCTAAGGCTGGAAAACTATCAGTTACTAGATTTAACCAAAGAAGTTGAATAGGTAGTAAAGGTACATTCCATCCTAATAATATACTTGTAAATACAAGGAGTATTTCACCAATATTACATGATAATAGGAAGTATACAAATTTCTTAATATTACTAAATATAATTCTTCCCTCTTCTACAGCAGATACTATTGAAGCAAAATTATCATCAGTAAGTATCATTTCAGCAGTGTTTTTAGCTACATCAGTACCGGTGATACCCATGGATACACCAATATCAGCCTTCTTCAATGCCAAGGCATCGTTTACACCGTCTCCAGTCATTGCAGTGATTTCGCCATTAGCTTTTAATGCGCTAACTATTCTAACCTTATGCTCTGGCGATACTCTTGCATATACCTTTACATCTTTTACTACTTCTTGTAGCTTTTCATCAGATATATCATTTAGTTCTGCACCCATCATAGCTTGATCAATTGATTCAGCCATACCAAGTTCTTTTGCTATTGCAAAAGCAGTTTCTTTATAGTCTCCAGTAATCATAACAGTTTGAATACCAGCTTCTTTACATTTGGCTATAGCATCCTTTGCCTCAGGTCTAGCAGGGTCTATCATACCTACTAATCCTACAAATGTCATGTTCACTTCATTTGAATCTGGAGAAATATCTGTAGGTAGAGTGTTATATTCTTTATATGCAAAAGCTAATACTCTTAATGCATCCCTAGAGAAGAAGCTATTCACATGTAATACTTCTTTTTTCAAATTATCATCAAATTCCTTTACTTTACCATCAATACTAATATGACTACATTTGTCAATAATAATATCTGGGGCTCCCTTTGTAAAGGAAACTATCTTATTAGGTAGATAATTTTCATGGAAGGTAGTCATCATCTTTCTACCTGAATCAAAAGGTATTTCTTCTATTCTTGGATATTCTGAGTTAATATTTTTTCTAGTAATTTTTCCTTTTCCAGCTAATGTAATCAAAGCACCTTCAGTAGGGTCTCCGATAACTTTATAACCTTCCTGTGTTTTATCTAAATCAGCATCATTTACAAGAGCGGCTATAGATAGTAGGGTTTGCAAATCACCAATATCATCAGCAGATATATTGTTTTCTTCTAACTTAAATTCCCCAACAGGATCATATCCAGTTCCTGTTACATCTAAGATTTTCCCATCTGTAAAAACTTTAACTACAGTCATTTCGTTTTGTGTCAGCGTACCAGTTTTATCAGAGCAAATAACTGTTGTAGAACCAAGAGTTTCAACTGCTAATAGTTTCTTTACAATGGCATTTCTTTTAACCATTTTGCTCATACCAATAGACAAAACAATAGTTACAATAGCAGGTAGTCCTTCAGGAATAGCAGCTACAGCTAAACTGATTGCCACCATAAACATTTCTAAGATGTCTCTACCTTGCAGTAGACCCATGACAAAAACTGCAATACATACAAATATAGTAGTTAAACCAAGGAACTTACCTAATTGATTTAACTGTTTTTGAAGTGGAGTTAATTCATCCTCATAAGATTGAATTAAAGTCGCTATTTTTCCGATTTCTGTACCATGGCCTGTTTCAACAACTACTCCTTTACCCCTTCCATAAGTGATAGATGTACTCATATAAGCCATATTAATCCTGTCTCCTAAAGACATATCATCTGTAAAGCCTTTATTACTATCCTTTTCAACAGGTACTGATTCTCCTGTTAAGGAAGCTTCTTCAATCTTTAAATTAGAGCTTTCAACAAGTCTTAAATCTGCAGGAATAATGTCCCCAGCGTCTAGAGATACAATATCACCAGGTACTAAAGTACTCGCTGGAATTACTTCAATATGACCATTTCTGATAACTTTAGCATTGGGAGATGCCATTTTTTTAAGGGCTTCTAATGCTTTTTCTGCTTTTCCTTCTTGATATATTCCTAAAAGAGCATTAACTACTACGATAGCTAATATTACTATAGCATCCTTAGTTTCACCAACAACAATAGATATAGCTGCTGCACCAATTAAAATCAAAATCAGGAAATCTGAAAACTGAGCTATGATTTTTGATAGAAAGCTTTTCTTGTTTTCTTCCTTTAACTCATTTGTGCCGTACTTTTCCAACCTTTTCTGTACTTCATCATTTGTAAGACCAGTATCCATATTGGTACTTAAGCTCGACAGCAATTCTTCTTTGCTCTGCTTATACCATTCCTTCAAAATTATCCCCTTCTTTCTAGATATTATTGTTTATTATACCACCATCAAAGAAAATAAATCACAAAAAAGACCTTTATTTATTCCATTGAAATAAATAAAGGTCTTGCTTCCTAAAATGGATAGGTAGTTAGCCGGGATATCCGTGATGACGACTAACTGCTTATAAGCTACTCCCCTTTGATTTATATCATTATACAATAAAAGCAATTAAAATTCAATATAAATTCAATAATATTTGACAAGCCAAATTCTTTGTTAGATAATCTAAGTGGGGGATAATCTAGAAAAATAATTAATTGAGGTGAGTTTCGTGGAAAATAAAATATTAGTCATAGATGATGAAAAGGCTATTGTTGATATAATAAAATTTAATCTTGAAAAAGAAGGATATAAAGTAGAAACTGCATATGATGGTGAAGAAGGAGTAAATCTTGTTAATAAATATATGCCAGAGTTGGTTATATTAGATGTTATGATGCCCAAAAAGGATGGGTTTCAAGTTTTAAAAGAAATTAGGACAAAGTATAATACTCCAGTAATAATGCTTACTGCTAAAGAGGAAGAAGTAGACAAAGTACTAGGTCTAGAGCTTGGTGCTGACGATTATATAACTAAACCATTTAGCATGAGAGAATTAATTGCTAGAGTAAAGGCTAACCTAAGAAGAGTAGATTTTTCTAATACTTCTAATTCCAATGATTCAAACATGATGATAGCTTCAGATGATTTAGTAATAGATTTAAATAAATACGAGGTAAAAAAAGACGGAAATATTGTAGAATTGACTCTAAGAGAATATGAACTCCTTAAATTTTTAGCATCTAGTTCCAATCAAGTGTTTTCAAGGGAGCAATTGTTAGAAGAAGTATGGGGATATGAGTATTATGGGGATATTAGAACTGTAGATGTTACAGTTAGAAGGCTTAGAGAAAAGATAGAAGATAGCAACGGTGAATTTAAATATATTTTGACAAAACGAGGAGTGGGCTATTACTTCAGGAGGGCATAGTTATGTTCAATAGTATAAAATGGAAGTTTATTGTAGTTTATTTCCTACTAGTATTTATTGCTATGGTCATTGTTGGGATATTCATTATTGGAAGATTGGAAACCCAACAAATAACAAATATAACAAATACTATGGAACAACATATAGAAACAATAACTGAATCGTCTTCTTACTTGTCGGAAGATGATTGGAGTCTAGTACAAGAAGAAATACAAGATACACTAAATGAGTGGAGACTAGATAGTAATGAGATACTTTATGTAATATATGGCGAGGAAGTCCCAACTATTATAGCTTCTACATCAAAGCAAAAGGACAAGGTAATAGGACAAAATGCTTTATCACATAAATTATTAGATCCAACTCTTATATTAAGGGCTTATGATGGAGAAAAAGCAAGTGAGCCCAGAGAGGGTAGAGATATGGAAACAAATGAGGATACATTATTTAACCATATAGCTTATCCAGTTCTATCAGAGGTAGGTAAGGTTAAAGGTGTTATTTATATGTCTTCAGATCTTAAAAATGTATATATTACAGTAAATGAATCAAAGAGAGTTCTTACTAGCGCCACTATTATTGCTCTTATGATAACAGTATTTTTAGGCTTTTTAATTGCTTCAAGCATTACTGAGCCTATTAGTGATGTGACTAATAAGGCTCAAGAAATGGCTAGAGGAAACTTTGATCAATTTGTAGAGATAAAATCTGATGATGAGATTGGACAGCTAGCCAGTATGTTTAACCATCTGACCTTAAAGCTAAAAGATACAATTCAAGAAATGGATCTTGAGAGATCAAAACTAGATACGATTTTTAACTACATGGCTGAGGGAGTTCTTGCAGTAGATTCCAATGGATATATAATACATGCAAATCCTATTTCCCGGGAAATAATTAAAATGGCAGGGAAAGATGTCTTATTATATAGTTCTTTACCAAAGATAATTTTTCCATTGGAAGTAATAAATATTAGAAATATAAATTATAACGACGAAAGTACCTTAGAGGGAGATGAAACTCTTGAAATAAACTCTCAGGTGTACAAGGTTAAATATGCACCCTTTAAGAATGAAAAAAATAGTAATGGTGGGCTCATAATAGTGTTTCAGGATATGACCTCGGAACATAAACTAGATAATATGAGGAAGGAATTTGTTGCAAATGTTTCTCACGAATTAAAGACACCTATTACTACAATTAAATCATATACTGAGACATTAATGGACAATAGTGTAGAAGGAGAAACTAGAAGTAACTTTTTAGATGTAATAAATAATGAATGCGATAGGATGGCGAGGCTGGTGAGAGATTTATTGCAGCTTTCAAATCTAGACTATAATAAGACAACTTGGAAGAAAGAAGAAATTTGTGTCAAGGAATTATTGGATGAAATATTACTTAAATTAGAGTTTGCTTTTAAAGAAAAAGGGCATGAATTAATATTAGAAATAGAAGAAGGGTTACCAAATATTGTAATTGATAAGGATGGTATAGAGCAGGTTATACTAAATATAGTTTCCAATTCAATTAAATATACAGAAAAAAGTGGTAGATTAGAAATTACTGCAAAAGATATAGATGGATATGTGAATATTATTGTAACAGATAATGGCATAGGAATTCCTGAAGATGATCAAAATAGAATTTTCGAAAGATTTTATAGAGTTGAGAAAGGAAGAAGTAGAGAAGCAGGTGGTACTGGGCTAGGATTGTCTATTGCAAAGCAAATAATAGAGGCTCATGATGGAGAAATTTCCCTTGAAAGTAGCTTTAATAATGGGACTTCTGTTAAAATAAAAATACCATATGATAAAGTGTAATTCAATCTTAATTCAGTTGTAACAATTTTGTAATATATGTAATATATAATTAATTATGTAAAGTCTTGAGTAAAGGAGGAATTAAAGTGTGGAAAAAAGTATTAGCTGGATTATTTATTGGAGTTAGTTTATTTGCTATTAGTTCAGTAGGCCATTCTGCTGGATTAACTAATACCACTAAGATAGAGCAACAAGTTGATTTAACAAAATATCAATTAACTGAACCTAAAAATGATGCTTATACTATATATGATAAGATTACTTTTATTAATGGAAAAGCACCTACAGGGACTTCTATTATAATATCAGTATATGGAACAACTGATCTAACTAGAAAGAGTTTTGATCTTTCCAAATTACCTACTGATGATGATTATATAGAAATTTTTCAAGAAACTATAAAGTCAGGAAATATCGGCACATTTGAAAAACAACTTGATTTAGTAACAGGAATTAACAAGATAGTTATTACATTTGATGTGGAAGAAGTACCCCCTATTGAAATAATTGTATTGGTTAAAACACCTGAGACCATGAGCAATAGTAAAGAGGGAAAACTAGAAAATATTATAGATGCTATGTTGAATAAAAAATTATAATTACCTTTGATATTGGAGATGGTTAATATGAAAGAAAGGTTAAAGACTTTTCTGTTGATATCAATGGTAGTTATTACTCTTGTTTTGACTAAAAAATTGTGGATAGAACTACCTAATGCTATAAGTGATATATTTAGCAATAGAGAAGAGGCTTATAGTGTATCATATTTATTATCAGATATGATAATACCCAATAAATATATGCTGAATTTCAATGAAAACAATCATACATTTTTCTATGATGATTCTAGTTATGGTTTGTGGACCAATAATAGGAGAACTATAAGCAATATTTTAGGATCAAAGACCATAAAGACATTGGATTTGTCTAATGATGAGTTTTTAACATATGATAGGAAACGATCTATAATCTTTTACTTTCCCGAAAAAGTAAACACTTATATTCTGGCAAAAGCTTTGGATGTTAAAGATCCTAATACTATTGTAGATATACTACCCTCTGTGAAAAGTATTTATATCTATCTAGGTAATGAGGATCCTTTTTTTGTACTCTCAGATTCGGAAAAGAATATAGCTATATATGATCAATCAATTGATGTAGATAAATTAAAAGAACAAGTTCTTGAAATTGAAGAAAAGAAAGATCACAACTACTTTTTTTCCATGAAAGAAAAGTATGGTATTAATAACGAAGTATATGTGCCATATGAGATGCAAAATAATTTGCCACAGATTTATGTAGAAAATGAAATTAGAAACCTAGATGATGGCGAGAAGAAGCAAATGGCAGAGAAGTTTTTTAATAAAGATATTGATTATATTAGAGAGATTGAAGAGAGTAATGGGTCAACCATATATTTATATGACCAAAGAGTTTTGAAATTAAATGTAAATGGTACCTTAGAGTATTTTCATTCTTTAGAGGATATCATTAAAAAAAGAAATCTTTATGAGAGCTTAAGTACTTCTGCAGAATTTATATCCCAAAAAGCAGGAGTGACAAAAGGCATGTACTTGTCTAATATCGAAGATATAGAAGTAGATAATAACCTAGGATATAGACTGTCATTCAAATATAGAATTAGAGGAATACCTGTTATACTTGGCAACGAGGAAGTTGAAGGCTTTGTAGAGATTGAAGTATTCAATGAACATATAAGATCATATAAACATTTTATTAGAAAAGATATGAACAAGACAGTAGATAATATTATTGATGGGAAGAAAATGTTAACTTCATATAAGGTTATAGATATGAATTATGATTTCTTTACTGAACTGTATTTAGAGAAAAATGGAATTGTTTTATCAGAGGGGCAAGGATTACCTCCATCAGAGGAAGTTTTGTCTATTATACAAGATGTTACTTTATCATACTTTGACCCTTGTTTGAAGGATATTGAGGATGAGTTAATTGGAGTATGGGCTATAAGAACTGTGGATAATCTTTATGCATTTGATGTGTATAATGGTTCTCTGGTATATGAAAAAAGTCAAAATTAATTAATGGATGGAGAATTTTATGGACTGGTCAAAAGCAAAAACCATTTTAATAGTTGCATTTATTTTGACTAACATACTGTTAGGTGTTGTCTTATTTTCTGATGACTATAAAACTGAAACTACTACAACCCAAGGATTTGTAGAAGATGTTACTAGGATCTTAGAGAAGAAAGATATTATTATAGATACAGAAGTTTCTACAGAGATTCCTAGTTTAAATACCTTAACAATAGAGTATGAAATGATTGATATACAAGCTATAAATGATAACTTCTTTAATGGAGAAGGTAAGACTGAAGCTGAAGGACATGATGTTGTAAAAGTGTGGAATAATAATGAATATATTACAATTAATAATAGGAAAGTTTTATTATATGAGAATAATAATGAAGTAGAAAAATATAAGGATTTAGACATAGAAAAGGCTAAAGATATAGCCATAGAATTTTTAACTGAAAGAAAGTACGATGTTTCAGATATGAAAGTATCATATAAAAAAAATGATAATGATAACTATTATATAGAATTCTCGAAAGTTTACAAAGAAAGATATTTAGAAAAAGCAACTACAACAATAGAGATAGACAAAAGAGGAGTAAAAAGATTTATGCGAATTTGGCTAAACTTCATAGAAGAAGGAGAAACGCCTAGATATATTAGTACAGCACCCAAGGCAATTCTTAGTCTATTAAGTATTGAAGAATCCTATGGTAGAACTATCAAAGATATTTCATTGTGCTATTACTTTGATCCATCTGAGCAGGAGGATATCAAGGATACTAAGAATGCGAGAAAAGGTCAAACTGTTCCTGCATGGAGGGTTTTATTTGAAGATGGATTTAAGATTATCATAGATAATTATTAAAGAAGAATTTCGATTCTTCTTTTTTTTTCGTATATAGACTATAATAGAATAGTAGTAAGAAATGGGGGAAATATAATGAGCATTAGATTTTGTTCCTTATCTAGCGGAAGCAGCGGGAACTGTCAATATATTGAAACAGATAAGACAAGAATAATAGTAGATGGAGGATTTTCTGGGAAAAGGATGGAAGCTCTCTTATCTTCCATAGGAGTAAGTCCAAGTAGCCTTGATGGAATACTCGTCACTCATGAACATATTGACCATGTAAAAGGAGTAGGAGTATTTTCAAGAAGATATAATTTGCCAATATACGCCAATGCAAAGACATGGATAGGAATGGAAAAGACAATAGGAGAGATAAAGGAAGAAAACATTAAGGTCTTTACATCAGAAAAATATTTTGATATAAAAGATATAACAACTCAAGCTATTAATGTGTTTCATGATGCCTTGGAGCCAGTAGGATATATTTTTTATATTAATAATATTAAGATTAGCATTGTAACAGATACAGGGATAGTAAATGATTCCATGAAGGAAAAAATTAAAGGCTCTAATCTCTACTTAATGGAGTCAAATCATGATGTAACTATGTTAAAGAATGGTAGTTATCCTTGGCCTTTAAAACAAAGGATATTAAGTACAAGAGGACATTTATCAAATGATGATGCAGGTAGAATATTAGGGGATGTAGTCTCAGGGAATGGTGAGATAATATTATTAGGTCATCTTAGCCAAGATAACAACTTGCCAGAGCTTGCATATAGTACTGTAAAAGACCTCATACTAGAACAAGGAATAGATGCCAATAGAGATATTACACTAGAATTAACTTATAGAGATAAGGTGACTAAGGTGTACAATCTTTAGATAAGGAGGAGAATAATGCGCATATTATTGACGAACGATGATGGGATAATGGCAGAGGGAATATATACTCTTGCTAAGGAATTAGAAAAGGAACACGAAGTAATAATAGTAGCTCCAGAGACTCAAAGATCTGCTCAGAGTCATGCTATTACACTTTTTCAACCTTTAGTAGTTAAAGAGGTTGAGTTAGAGGGATTAAAATCAAAAGCCTATAGTATATCAGGTACGCCTGCAGATTGCGTAAGAGCAGGACTTGAGGTCTTGGCTAAAGGGCCAGTAGATATGGTGTTTTCTGGGATTAATATTGGATTAAATTCAGGGATGGACATACTTTATTCAGGCACAGTTTCTGCAGCAATTGAGGCTAATATATATAAGATACCTTCAATAGCAGTCTCAGCTGAATGGATAGATGGAAATGTTAATTTTAAAACAGCAGCCAAATATGCAATGGACATCTTGCATAGTATAGAGAATAAATTAAGGGAATCAAACATAGTTTTAAATATCAATAGTCCTTTTTTGAATCCAGAGGATATAAAAGGCATAAAGGTATGTAAAATTGGCGGAGCTATATACGATTATTATTTTATGGAACACAATGAAGAAGGAGAAAAAACTTTGAAGTTGAAGGGTAGAAAAGAAACGGAAGTAGAGGAAGACACAGATAGATATTATCTTAGCCAAGGATATGTAACAGTAACTCCACTTCATTATGATCTAACTAACTTTGGATTATTAGGAGAAGTAAAGACTTGGATATAATAAATGAATATATGGTATAATTTAGGGTAATAAATAATTATCACTTTAATAGAAAGAAGGGTTAATATGTTTGTTATTAGAGACAAGGAAAAAGTATTAAAGGCATATGTAAAGCGTTATCCTGAGTTGGATCAAGTTGTAATTGATGAATTGTCTAGGGAATATGATAGATACATAGATTTACTTAAAAACCTAGAAACTAGAGAAGAAGCTATAGCTGTATTTGAAGATGAGATTGAAAAGAATGAAAGAAGGTATTCTGATAATGCCCAAATGAAGGCATTAGAAGGCTCAACTCATGATCAATTTATGGAGATATTAGCAAACTATGGTCTGATAGTATTCTTTAGAGACAATATGATTGAGTGATTAGCGGCATTTTTAAGGTGTAGAGGATAATAGTTTTCTACACCTTTTTAGATTAAAGGGAGGGATAGATTTGAGGAAAGCGGTTGAAGTTGATTTTACTGTATTTGGGGATGACATGCAGTTTGTGGAAATTCAGCTAGATCCTACTGAGAGTATTATTGCAGAAGCAGGTTCCATGATGTATATGGATGAAAGCATTAAGATGGATGCAATATTTGGTGATGGCTCAGGTAAGGATGAAGGAAAGGGCTTAATGGGGAAGATGCTTAGTGCTGGAAAGAGAGTTATAACTGGTGAAAGCCTTTTTATGACAGAATTTGCTAACCAGGGGAATCAAAAGAAAGTTGCCGCATTTGCAGCACCTTATCCAGGGAAAATTATACCTATGGATATAGGAGATTATGGTGGAGAACTTATATGTCAGAGAGATGCCTTTTTATGTGCAGCAAAGGGAATAAGCCTAGAAATAGCTTTTCAAAAGAAAATTGGAGTAGGTCTCTTTGGCGGAGAGGGTTTTATCATGCAAAGATTAATTGGTGACGGTCTTGCTTTTTTACACGCTGGTGGAACCATAATAAAGAAAGATTTACAAGCAGGGGAAGTACTTAAATTGGATACAGGCTGTTTAGTAGCTATGACCAAGAGTATAAACTACGACATTGAAATGCAGAGAAATATTAAATCAGCAATATTTGGCGGAGAAGGACTATTTCTAGCAACCCTTAGGGGACCAGGCACTATTTGGTTACAATCATTGCCATTTAGTAGACTTGCAAATAGAATTTTTGCTGCAGGTGGTATAGGTAAGTCAGGTAGTAAGGATGAGGGAAGTCTATTAGGAAGCATTGGAATAGGAGATTTGTTTGGTAGGGACTAATATATATCGTTCAAGAAGCTATGCATGAGTATGCATAGCTTTCAATTTGTCTTATAAAATGACTATTTACTATTAAAATATGGTAAAATAAAATAAATAAAAGTGTATGATGAAAGGGAAGTACTATGAATATTAGAATTGTAGCAGTAGGAAAAATAAAGGAAAAATACATACAAGAAGGTATAAAAGAATTTTCAAAGAGATTATCAAGGTATTGTTCATTAGATATAGTAGAGATTGATGATGAAAAAGCACCTGAGAATTTATCTGAAAAGGAAATGGATATAGTAAGGAAAAAAGAAGGGGAAAGAATATTAAGCAAAATTCCCCAAAGTTCTTTTATTATTTCCCTGGAAATAATGGGAAAAGAATTATCATCAGAAGATTTGTCGAAAAAGATAGAGGATTTAATGATAAATGGTACAAATGATATTACATTCGTAATAGGTGGATCATTAGGATTATCTGAGGAAGTAAGTAATAAAAGCAATTTCAAACTATCCTTCTCAAAGATGACCTTCCCCCATCAACTAATGAGGTTGATATTACTTGAGCAGGTATATAGGGGATGGAGGATAATGAAGGGCGAGCCGTGATTAACTGAATACATTACTTCTAAATTTTATGTGTTATGCTCAAAAATAGATGAGTAGAAACACTGAATGGAGGAATGTATTATGAGGAAAATAGCAGTATACACAAGGGTTTCATCGGCAAGGCAAGCAAGTGATGATGCGTATTCACTTGAAGTTCAGAAAGAACGATGTATCTACTTACTGAAGAGTAAAGGCTATGCAGAAGAAGACATCGTTTATTATACTGACGCAGGGATTTCAGGAACAACAATAGCAGAAAGAGATGAACTAAAGGAATTATTAGATGCTTTAGAACATGGAGAATTAGATGGGATTTGTTGTTATGATTTATCAAGAATTAGTCGTTCCATTAGTCATACAATGGAAATTTTTAGACTCCTAAAAGAAAATCAACTTCGTCTTTACACTTGTGATGGTGCTTTTGACGGTGATATTAATGGACAAAATGCAAAAATCATGGTTAGTATTTATTCCATGCTTAATGAACTCTTCATAGACCAGTTAAGGGAACGTGTACTGGACGGAATGACAAAATCAGTAGAGGCGGGCAATTATTTCGGTGGACCTGCACCCATGGGTTATCAATATGAATATTATTCTACCAAGCAAGAAGGAAAAATATTAGAAACTCAAGATACAAAGACAAAGAAAAAAGATATAAAGAAAAGATTAATAATTAATGAAGAAGAAAAGCCAGTTGTTGAATTGATTTTTGATTTATTCACCAATCAAAAACATTCCATAAGAGGTGTTGCTCAATATCTTAATACGAGAGGATATAAAACTCGAAGAGGAGCCCAATTTGCTACAGCAACGGTTCAAAAAATACTTGAGAATCCTGTGTATGCAGGACGACTCTTTTGGGGGAAACGAAGACAAAAAAAGAAAACAGACGAGGGAGTACGTGTTTGGGAAAAGATTACAGTCTATGACATTAACTTTTATGATTTGCCTGAAGGAAATCATCCAAAAATTGTAGATGAAGAGTTTTTTCTTGAAACAATTGCAAGGCTTAATAGTAGAAGACAAATTCGAAAGAACCAAAATACAGCCCAAGCAATGAGAAATATAACTAAAGAAACATATGATGACATGCACAAAAAAATGTTCATTAATATCTTACATTGTCCGAATTGCAACGGAAAAATGACGAGTAGCAAACAACCTGGGCACAGGAGGGCTGACGGTACAAAATCAGAATCAAAAGTGTACTACAAATGTAGCACGTATAATTCTGGAAAAAACCACTGTGACGGATATTATTCTGTTCAAGAAGAAAGAGCCTTTAACTTGATTAAAGAGGATTTCTTTAATCGGTTAAAACAAGCCTTTGTATTGGTTAAAGAATATCAAAATTATCTTGCGGAAAAATTTGGTACGAAAGAGCGAATGATGTTTGATGAGGAAATTGAAAAAATTAAGAAAGAAATTCAACTGCTAGAAAGAAATAGAAACAAACTGACTTCCAAACTAGATTTGATGATTGGTAGGCAACTTGATACTGATGTAGATTCAGTTAAGTATATTAGATTTGAAAAAATGATAAAAGATACAGAACAAGAGATTACAAAGGTTCAAGAAATCATAGCAGAACAACAAAAGAAAATCAAACAAGCCGAAAAGCGTAGAGATGCTCTTCTTCAAGAAACACAAGAGCAAGAACAATTTAGTACAATGGAAGAATATTTTAATTCCCTCTCCCTACTTCAAAAGAGAGGATTGTTGGAAAAGGTATATAGTAAGATTGTAATTGATACGATATCAAATGCTAAAAGAGGACCGAAAAAGATATCTCTTAAAGAAATGGAATATAATCAGTATTCAAGTGTATCGGGACTTTGTAAAGTACTTGGTGTACAAGATTTTAATGAGTTTAATAATTATTTAAAGGCTAGTGGTAAACATGAATTAACCCTAATACAACAGCATTTTGGCGATGAAGAGGAATACATGAAGGAAATTGAAAAATCAAATATAAATATTAACCCAAAAGTAAGAAAGTATATAAGAGACTTAGATGAGCAAGTTGCAGAAAAACATGATGAGTTCCTTGTACAATTTATGGCAAGTATTGAGGATGATATGGAAACGATGACATATGAAGAATTTGAAGAACGATACGATGATGCCAGCCGAAAATACAAAAATGATAAATTTATAAAAAACCTGAAAAAACACCTTCATGATAATTGTGAAAAGATTTTTTCAGATATGAATGCAACTGAACTCACCCTTGTTTAATGACAAGGGACTTTTTATGCCTTTTGAAAAATAATTTGTGTAGAGATCCTGGATGATAGTTAAGAATAGGGTACTATAATACGTTATACTCAAAATAAGGGAGTTGATAGGAATGATTAGAGTAATTTTTCAATGTACTAATTTAGTAGATGAGTATAACTTAAATAAACAAGTTATTATTCAGCAATTGCAAAATATACAATTGAACGAACCCCAAAATTTTGTAATTACATATTCTCAGGATTTTCGTTTTACCTTAATTGGTAAAATGGAGAATAAGGAAGTAACCCTTCAATCTATAGAAAAGGCCATTGATTACGAGAAGATGGATAATAGCGATTTATTTAACCTAATATCACAAGGAAATCAAAAAAGCCTTTCATAGGTTTTTTTAATACTTAGAAATTCCTTTTAATTATCTTGCTGCCTTAAATTCTTATGTGCGCTACAATGTTTATAAAAGTATAGTGTATTTTTTAAATATTTGAATACGATATTTTAGACTTTTCCGGAAATGTCTTTAATATATAATACCGTATTTGGAAAGGTATACATTCATAAACAATGAAGCATAACTGTTTTGTATATACATATAAAAGTATATATAACGCTTATATCCATTATTATCTAAAAACCCAACATTATTCCTTAATAAATATTATTATTAAGATATGACGTTGGGATTTGAATTAAACGCTTACTTCCGTAAAGGATTTGTCTAACAAAATTAGGCGTACATGTTTATCCCTGTATTGCAAAGCATTTATGAAATGCTTTTGTGTAAAAGGTAAAGGTTTTAATGTTTTTAATTTGCTTAATGAAGTAAGCCTTATTTATATGAGGATAGGAAGTCACTTTGTTTACTTCCATACTTTTCGTAGAAAACAGTTAGGCTAATTTATTCATATACTTACTTAATATATATGAGACGTAACAATCTTACTTTTATCACTATCTGTCAGCAAAATCCTCTTTTGGATTTTGGTAATAGTAGGGGAGGGACAAACTATGCATAGGTGCTACGCTTATTTACGGGTTTCCACGAAGGAACAAAATTTATCAAGGCAAATTGATTGTATTCGGCAACTAGAAGAACATATAGATGAACGAGACATTTATTGTGATAAGGCTAGTGGAAAGGACTTTCAGCGTCCAGAATGGCAGGCTTTAAAAAGAAGCATTCGTCCTGGGGATACACTTTTTGTTCACTCTTTAGACAGATTGGGCAGGAACAAGAAGGGAATTTTAGACGAGTGGCAGTGGCTTGTAGACAATAAAATTAATATTGTTGTATTAGATATGCCACTATTGGATACAAGAAAATACCAAGGGCTTGATGGAGTCGGGGATTTAGTTGTAAATTTAGTCTTACAGATATTAAGTTGGCTTGCTGAACAAGAACGAGTCAATATTAAAGCACGGCAAAGGGAGGGTATTGATTCAGCCTTGAAACGAGGAGTAAGGTTTGGGCGGCCAGCCGTTCCAAAACCGAAGAACTTTGAAAAGATATATTGTAAGTGGCAGGATGGTGAAATGACAGCAACCAAAGCCATGGAAGTTTTAAACCTAAAACGGAATACCTTCTATAAATTTGCTAATGAACAAAAAGAAAAAGATTTACAGCGAAGCAAAGATAAAGAGATGAATAAAGAGAAAATTAAAGAGATGTTATAAAAAGATTAAATAAAGAGAGGCGATTCTGATGGAAAAGAAAGTAACTGTAGAAGAAATCAGACGGATAAAGAAAGAAGTGAAAAAGAGTACCATTAAAGCAAATCCGTTAATTATACCGAAATCTGCTATGAAGTACGACAAATTAACGATGGATAAAGAACGGGCAGAAAAAATATTCGGTAGAATATTTTTTTAACATGTACTATATATAGACAGTGAAAAGAGAAACTACGGAAAGAGCCGAAAGAAGCAGATTGATACAGAAAAGAAAAGATAAATTAGATAAATAAGAAATAACCCTCTTTACGTAGGGTTATTTTATTTTTCTGGCCTTTTACGAACGAATGTGCTATTATTTTATTAATAGATTATATGATATAATGATAATTTAGGGAAGGAGCGTTTATTTATGGTTAAGACAAAAGTTTATACAGCCGTTTCCCTGTTTAGTGGTGCAGGCGGTTTAGATATGGGATTCGATAGAAAAGGATTTAAGACAATTTGGGCAAATGATGTTGATGAAGATGCATGTGCTACCCATCGACTATGGAGCGATGCTGAAGTAGTTTGTGAGAAAATTGAAAATATAGATTTTAGTACAATTCCCGAATCAGACGCAATTTTTGGTGGATTCCCCTGTCAAGGATTCAGTTTGAGCGGACCACGTAAAATTGATGATTCCAGAAATACTTTATATAAATACTTTGTAAAACTAGTAGAAGAAAAACAACCATATGTATTTGTAGCAGAAAATGTAAAAGGCATTCTAACTTTAGGGGAAGGCACTATATTTGAAGCGATAGTGGAAGATTTCAAAGGTAAAGGATATAAAATTTTTCCTAAACTATTAAATGCTAAAGATTATAGTGTACCTCAAAGTAGAGAAAGGGTTATTTTAATTGGTTTTCGAAATGACTTAGGTGTAACTGAATTTGAGTTCCCTGAAAAACACGACAGAATTATTGATTTAAGAGAGGCATTAGCAGGTTTCCCAGAGCCAAAACTAGAAGATGTGTGTGATGCTCCATATAGTTCCCGTTTTATGAGCCGAAATCGAAAGAGAGATTGGGATGAAGTATCTTATACTATTCCAGCCATGGCAAAACAGGTTCCTCTCCACCCTTCTAGCCCTGATATGGAGAAACTTGAGAAGGATTTATGGAAATTCGGAGACAATGGAGTTACAAGAAGATTCAGTTGGCAAGAAGCGGCTGCTATTCAAACATTTCCGAGAAATATGGAATTTGTCGGTGATTTGACTTCTAAGTATAAACAAATAGGAAATGCTGTACCTGTCGGACTTGCGGAAGCAGTAGCAGAAAAAGCATATGAGAAATTAAATGAGTGTTTGCATAATAATCTACAGGGTTTTAAGGAAAGGGTGGTGTAATAATGGCAATTCAAACAGGGAATGGTAAGGCTTTTGAATATGCTTGTCTCCAATCCCTAGATAATGCTTTGGGTGGGACGCAACAAGTTGTGGTCGAACAGAACAGTGCTTTGGCGGTTGCAATGGAGCGATATAATGGTGCAACTGAAGAAATGAGAAATAGTATGGATTTAGGTGCAGACGCAGCGACACGAGTAATTCTGCGTCTGGAACCTCAACTAACGACTCCACAAAATAATGTCCCTCTTTATCTTTCCATTCAAGAGGATTCAAGAGGGCAGCAAGGGGATGTAAGAGATGTCCTTTGTATTCGTAGGCAGAATGAATGGGAAATTGGATTAAGTTGCAAACATAATCATACAGCCGTAAAACATAGTAGGCTTTCAAGAACAATAAATTTTGGTGACTCATGGTTTGGCATATCATGTTCACAAAGTTATTTTGATGAAATTAACCCTATTTTTGATGAATTACAGGAACTACGAGAGCAAGGAGAACTTTGGAGAAACGTAGAGGACAAAGAAGAACGTTTTTATGTACCAGTTTTGGAAGCGTTTATAAGGGAATTAGGAAGGCTTAATCATGATAATCCAGGTTTAATTCCAGAACGACTTCTTCAGTATCTTTTAGGACGCAATGATTTCTATAAAGTAATCACACTCGATAGGAGAAGGGTTACACAGGTTCAAGCATTCAATTTGTATGGAACATTAAATCGAAATTCAGGGAGAGAGCGTTCAATAGTAAATGTCCCCCAACTGAATATGCCTACACGCTTTTTTGATATTAGTTTTAAACCCAATTCAAGAAATACAATTATTGTGACATGTGACAATGGTTGGACAGTGAGTATGAGAATTCACAATGCAAGTTCAAGGGTAGAACCATCATTAAAGTTTGATGTTCAATTAACGGGAGTCCCTCCAACCTTGCATAGTCACCATGAAGCATGGTAAAAGTACATAATTAAAGACAAACTGTTATTCTGTTTTTTAGAATAACAGTTTTTTATTTAGTGTCAATTATATCACATTTCTCAATAATTGTTTGAAAGTACTGGCCTTTTAGGTTTGGGCACGTTATACTAATAATATAGAAGAAATGCTATTCGAATATAGTAAAAAGGGGTGATTCATCATGAAAAAAGTTATTAATGTAGTTTTCAATGTAGTAATTCCTATTATAGTGGGTTATGCCATATTTGGAATCCTTTTATCCATATTCAGAGATATACCAACTATTGGACATTCAGTAACAAATCTTTGGTATGTGCCATTTTCAATATTAACTTTATACATGGGATATACAAGTGTAAAAGATTACCGATTAGCCAAAACTCGATAAATTAATTGTTTTATATAATACCTCCATATTATAAAGCAGGATCCACTAGTGGTTCCTGCTTTTCATCTAGTTATTTAAAGAACGTTATACTAAAAAACAAGGAGAGTGATAGCGATATGGAATACATGAAATTTATTCGACGAATAATATGGGATTTGCAAACAGAGTATGATGAAGTGCGAATGGATGGAAAAGATAGAGTATATGTGGCTAAAGGGGCAATGAGTGTATCAGTTCCATTGCATCCAATGTATCAAGAATATCAAATGGTTGGGTATCAGGAAAATCTCAATAATTATAAAAAGATAATTACTGATATACTAAATTCTTACAAATTTAAGTTAGATTTAAATAATGTATATCCCTTGATAAAATCTAAGTCATTTAAGATTCAAAAAGAATATATATGTGAAGATTTATTCTGTGATTTATCGGTATATTGGGTTACGGATTTTGAGGATGTTTTTCGATTTGTTTCTACTGAAGATATGGAAAGTGCTAATATTGATATAAACACTCTAAAAATTGAGAGTCGCAATAATCTTAACAAAATGACAAACCCATTGGTTCGGTTGGATAATTCACATAAAATCTATACTCTTCGATTTGATACCGATTATGCAGCAACCCTCTTTCTATCTGAAAATATACAGGAACAAATCAAACGAAAAATAGGTAATGACATTCTCTTTTGTATGCCTTCCTCTATGACTTTACTTTGTGCAAAGTATCAAAAACTCTCTTATAAAACTTATACCCACATATTAAAGCAACTGATTGCAATTGATAATGATGTGAATAAAATATCGGATAAAATATATAGAAGGAATAAAGATGGAAAATACTCCATAATTGCTTAAAGGATAACGGTTCAAAATGAGCCGTTATTTTTTTATGCAAGTCTAACCTTTGCAGTGTGCTATTATCATATTTTACAAATATAAAGGAGAACATGATATCCCCCTTACCAAACCATTTTTGCAAATTCTTTAGATTACAAAGGGTAAACAAGAACCACAACCCTTATGATAGCAAGCAAAATTAAGCGTACATATCAAAAACCCAACGCCATTCTTCAGGATTGAACGTTGGGTATTTTAATTACTGTGTTTAATTTTATTCAAAAGTACTTTTTGTTTTCGTAAAGAAATAGTAAAAGTCATGGTTAATTATATTCGTAAACTTTACAAGATGAAAATTTGAAATTAATCAACTTCCTATATAAAATTCCAAAAGTAAATAAAAAATGTAAAAAGATTTCTTCCACCTAATAGGTCGGCAATAAAAAGGAGGGGATGATTCTATGAAAGGTTACATCATTTTTAATAAACACGTTGCAGCAAAACTCATGTTGATGGGTGAAGATTTAATTTTTACCCGTAAAGACAAAAAAGAACCAAAACGAAATGTATATGTATTTCGAAGTTCCAAGACAATCCGAAAAAATGTTAAACATATTACACAAAACTAAATACTGAAAGGGGTTGATACTCTTGATAAACAAAGGGGATTATTTCAAAATCGAAGGTGTCGATGCAATTGAATTTCAAAAACAAATTAAAACATTAAAAAATCAGATTTTACATGGTAATAATAAAGATAGATTTTTAGTTATCAATGGTGAAGCAGGTTCAGGTAAAACTATTTATAGCGAGCAAGCACTTGCTGAATTAGTACAACAAGATAAAAAAGCAATCTTTGTTAGAAAGTTTGTGGAAGATTGTCAAGGTTCTGCAATGCGTATCAATAGATATTGTAAAAAGGAAGTAGCCAATGCTATACATGCAGAAAACTATCAAGATTACAAAGATATGTTAGACGATTATCATATTCTAATTATCACACATAAAAGATATACAGATTTAAGTAAAAATAAATCAGAGAGAAGAAGATTTGCTGAAAACAGAGAAGTGTTAATCATTGATGAAGAAATCGATATGTTGGAAGAGATGACATATACGATGCAGCGAATAGAAGAATTCGATGGAATGCTTGAGCGTGGTATTATAAGAGATTTATACACGGTTTGCACTAGAGAAATAGAAAGTTTTTTACGAACAAATAAAACAAAAACCTTTTTTAAAACATCTATTGACGTAAGTCAGGAACTTAAACAATTAAAGAAATTAATAAAAAATAGTAGACTAAGAGAATTTGTTAAAGCCAAAAACTTCGTCTTTGATGACAATATTGAAACAGCCATCATTACCAAAGAAGAAAAAGATATTCTCCTAACTAAATCAGATTTTATAAACGAAATTGAAGTGTTGGAGAATTTCATCAATCGTACTTGCTATGTGGAAAACACACATATGTATTCTTTCGATAGAAAAATTAAATTCTGGAAATTAGAAAATAATATAATCCTTGATGCAAGTGCGTCAATCAATAGTATCTGTCAAGTAGGAAAACAGTTTAATCTTCAAAAGGATAAAAAGGTAATCAACCATAGTAATTGGACAATGAATGTCATAAACCAAAATTCAAGTAAAAGTAATAAAGAAAAGACAGAAAATCTATACGATGTAATCAACAATGAAATTGCCAACATAGAGATATTGGGAATGTTTGAAAAGACATTGGTTATTGGGGCAAAAGATGAACAAAAACATATAAAATCTTCTCATTCTACAGATTACAATTGGTTCGGAAATATCACAGGAAAAAATGATTGGAAGGATTTTACAAGAATATTCCTCATCCACAACCCTCAATTTGCTTTCCACACATATATCGCCAAATACCAAATCTACGCAGGTGAAAACTCTTTACTAAATGAAAGTCTAGGAATACTACGAGATGGGCAAGTGGTTAGATTTATGAGTGAAAAATTAGAAAAGTTGCGACAAACCACCATTGCTGCTGAAATTTATCAGGCTATAAAAAGAATTAATCGACTAAATAGAGATGATGCTGAAGTATATTTGATGAACCATGATACTGAAATTATCAACCTTGTAATCAGTCAATTCCAGAACATTCAAGTGCATGAATACCAATTAGAAAAAGAGATAAAATACAAAGAAAGCAAAATGGATAAATACAACAAAAGAAGAAAAGAAAATTCTTACGCTACTGCATTTATTCATCTATTATCTACTCTAGATAAGGGGAAATATAAGAAAAAACAATTGAGAGAGTTAATTGGTTATAAGAACAATAATACATTCGCTAGAGACGTATTAAATAGGATTGAAGTTGCAGAGTTTATGGTAGCAAACAATATAATAGCAAAAGGACAAAGCATATTTGTAAATTAATTAGTTAATATAGTGATTAAAAGTAGCCATTTTGGCAAAACCGATTTTAGAATCGTTACTCTAATAGAGAAGGTAAGAAGGGAAAGTAATGAGAAACGAACCTATTGTATATCTAATAGATAGAGAAACAATGTAAAAACACTTTATTTAAAGATGAGCCGTTGAGAAACGGTTTATTTTTTTATATTTATCTCATCAAATAAATCCTCCTATACAATCTATTTATACTATTGAAGAGGAAAAATAAAGAGAATTTTTATATGGAACGAGTTCTCCTTACTTTATTTAATTTACTGCCTTCATCATAGGGTTGGGAATAATAGACTATTCTACACGTCATAAACTCAACATCTCAAACGCGATTATAATGAAGTTTTTCCGTGGAACTTAATCCAATGGAGTATTCTTCTTTTGCAATTATGATTGAATCTCCACCACATTCACATTTTCACTTTATAATAAAAATATAGTATAATCAATTATAGTATAATCAATTGAGGTTTTCAAAAAAGAGTAAAAATGTAGAGGAATTTCAAATTATTTAAAGAAATTTTCAAAATGGGTAAGATATAAGTGAAAATGGGTAAGACAATTTCAATAATGGGTAAGACAACTATAAACATTTAAAAAAATTTGAACATTTTTCAGATATTTTTAGAAATAATTTTAAAGAAAGTGAGATACGAATGAAAATAACCATTATATCAACAGAAAAAGTAAACAGTAAATATACCAAGGAAGCCATAAGTGAATATTCAAAGCGTTTGAGTGCTTTTACAAAGATAGAATATATAGTATCGAAAAATCCAACGAAAGATATCCCAAATAATACTTATGTTATTCAAATTAATACCAAGGGAAAAAATATAACTTCCGAGGAATTAGCACAAAAAATGGATTATATAACAACCCATGGACAAAGCCACATTGTTTTTCTCCTGAATATCTCTTTAGACATCTCTTCCGATTTTTCTCTTGCTATTTCTCCAATGGAAATAGGAATGGATATATTACCCATTGTTCTCTATGAACAAATTTATCGAGCATTTACTATTATTTCAGGTAAAACTTATCATAAATGAAAAATTAATAAGTTTTGTAATGCTATGATAAAGAAGCCTTTTTTATTTTGAAAGTACTTATTTAGATAAATGATTGGAGGAAAATATTATGTTGCAAGTAATTTCTAAGAAATTTTTTGAATCGGAGGACTTTTTTGTTACAGAAAGGGAAATTAAAATTTACTCAAATATTAATTCTGAAAGCATAATCCAATCCCCGATTGCATCTATGGAACCATTAGAAATAGATAATGAAGGTATTACTACATATTTATTAAAGTATGATAATGTTATTGAGAAACAGAGGAGTACTGGTTTTCAATTAATTGCTATTGGTGATAATCAAATTATAGGGGATTATTTGTCTTGTCTTTCTTTTTGGTTTAAAGGATTATTTTCTACCGAAAAGAATGTTATTAAATCTTTAATAAGAACTAAGGAAGAAAGGATTTATGAAAGTCATTTACCGAGAAAAATTGTTCCATCTATTTTTAAAGAAAATATAAAAGTTTCAAAGAAAGAAATTGACATGTTTAATGAGTTTATTGCAAGTCTGATAGGACTACCAAGGGAAACTTATTTACTTACAATTAAAGTTATAAGACAATTTTTTGATGCCTTGACTACTATTAACTATAACCTAGAACTATCATATACAATGTTCGTCGCTTCTATTGAATCACTTGCACAAAAATTTGATAATTATAAAACGAAATGGGAAGATTGCCCGAAAAGTCTAACAGTACCTTTAGAAAATATATATAAAGAAATGGAAGAAAATACAGTTAATGAAATTAAAAAAGCCATTATTAATGAAATACATGTTCAATTGTCTAGTAGATATCGAGGTTTTGCGTTATATCACATCACAGAGTCTTATTATAGAGATGAAGCAATTGATATAGGTAATCCTTGTAAGGAATCACAGTTGCTTGAAGCCATACGAAACTCATATGATTTGCGTTCAAAATATGTACATACATTAAATGAAATACCAAAGATAATAAAAACAGGGGGAGAAAGTGAAATTTATAATAATGGGAAGAACATATATTTTACTTTTCCAGGTTTAATAAGATTTACAAGACATATAATTTTAGAATTCATTAGAAGACAAGAACAAATTGAAAAAGAAAAAGTAAATTATTTTGCTCAACTTCCTAATTCAATTGAGGTAAACTTAGCACCAGAATATTGGCTTCACAAGGTAGACAATTTTAACTTAAAGACTGTTTGGAGGTACTTAGAGGGTTTTTTGAATTATTATGTGGATTTTATAAAAAGTGACAATAAAGATTACATAAATTTATTTTCTATCTGTAATAAAATTGAATCTATAATAAAAGGTTTAGCAAAAGATGAACAGAAGGTGCCATTTGTAGTTTTGTATATTTTATATAACCTTCCACTAAAAAATGATATAAGATGTTCTGGTTTTGATAAATTTGCAGAAAAATATGAGACAGTATTAGAAGTTCCGTGTATAGAAAATGTAATTTACCACTTGTTGACGGGAAATGAATTTCCATGGACTTTTGACACTACTTTAAAGATATATGAAAAGTATGAAAAGAGGAGAAGGAAAAATAATCAAATTAAAGTACCGGGAATTTTAGAAGTATGCCTTTTATTAGAAATTGCAAATCTATCGATTAAAGAAAACGATATGGATATCTATTATAAAATGGTTCTAAAAGCATTACATGAACACCCAGGTGATAAATTTCTATTAGATATTGTAAATAATGTAGAAGGTAAAGAAGAAATACAAATAATTAATTGGGAAGATAATTATTTTAAAGATAACTAGTACAACTGATAGTAATGCATTCAGTAAACAATAGTGAACCGTACCATAAGTAAATAAGATTTCTTTAAATATAAAATTAAATTTATATACTTCTTAATACTGTAATAAAGCCATCTAGTATTTGATGGCTTATTTTAAAGCCTTTATCTAGATAGAATTTTAATGCATTATTGTTCCCGTTAGACACAAAGATGAATATATCATTAATTGATTTAAATGAGTTTAGCCAATCCATACTATTTGTGAACAAAATTGTACCAATGCCTAAGTTACGATAATCTTCCTTTATATAAAATTGAGAAATACAACCTACATCATCATGCTTAACAGAATCAAAGTCGAAGAAATCAACAGATTCCAGAGTAGCAAATCCACCAGAATATGTATGCTTAGGACAAATGTTACTATATGCATATCCAACAATTTCATTATCATCTTTAGCTACTATTATAAAGTTAGCTTTAGCGCTATTGAAAGAAGGAATCATTCGGGTTTCAAAAGACATATTATCAAACCACTCGGGATGGATAGATGATTTAGATTTTTGATAAGCCATTAATTCATTGCATAGATTTTCTATACAATGAATTTTATCATCAGAAATAATTTCATAATATATGCTCATATTAATCTTCCTTTCTAGAAAAATTTTAAATTATGTATAATAAACCTACAGGATTTGATATGATTATACCAGAAAGAATTATTATTACAAGTACGAAGGATTTTCTGCCTAAGGAAGTAAAAACTGAGCATTGGAGTGATATTATGAGCAACAAAACAATATATAAGAGTAGACTTAATAACTGTCCATTAACTTTTGCTTTAAATCTTATCAGTGGAAAATGGAGACTACCTATAATTTGGTTATTAAATAAAAATGGAACTATGAGATATAATGAATTAAAAAGATGTATCGATGGGATTACAAATATGATGCTGACTCAATCACTAAAAGAATTAGAATCATATGGAATCATAAAACGAGAGCAGTTTATGGAAGTACCACCTAGGGTTGAGTATTCTCTGACTGATAATGGAGAAAATCTTATTCCAGCTCTTAGAGGACTTGCTGACTGGGGGAGTAAAATGGCAATTAATGAAAACCAAAGTTGTAGTGAAAAGGTGAACCATATCATAAGTAGAGAAAATTGAAGTCTGATGTTATAATATTCTTAAAGTACTCAATGTGTAGGTACTATTGCATTTTATTATTTATCATAAATTAATTGAAGGAGCATATTTGGGGGATGAAGTGTAAACATGAATAAGGAAAATTTAAGATTGTTACAGCAAAGAGTAACTCTACTAAGGAGTGAAGGAAAGTATAAAGAAACAATTGAATCTTGTTATTATCTTCTTAAGTGTGGAATTGAATCGAATGACTATAAATCTATTTTAACTGCACATATTAATAATGCAGCATCATATTATTGTATTGGTGATTTGGAAGAGGCATTTAAAAGTATTGATTCATATGATAGGGTTTGTAGTAAATATGGTGATGATTCAGATAAATTGAATTTATACAATACCTTATTTGTGCTTTATGAGTATAATAATGATTATTATAAAGCAAAAGAAACACTTATAAAAAGTATTGATTTAGGGAAGAAGCTGGAGAAGTATAATATAGTAAGCAATGCATATAGCAACTACAGCCATATATTGATTAATGAATTAAACTATAAAGAAGCATTGGAAATGGGTAAGATAGGGCTAGAGATGGCCAAGTTACATAAACCAGCAAGTATGATTTTAAAAATTAGAGTTCAATTAAATATTATATTAGCTCAGATTGGGCTTAAAAACTTTGATGTTTCTGGACAATTATTAGAACAAATAATAAATGATCCAATCTTAGATTCATTCATAAGAGAGAAGGTTCAGTGTCATATAT
Source organism: Tissierella sp. (assembly GCF_031460495.1). Lineage (NCBI taxonomy): Bacteria > Bacillati > Bacillota > Tissierellia > Tissierellales > Tissierellaceae > Tissierella > Tissierella sp. The sequence continues at coordinate 61,997 of NZ_JAVKTS010000001.1, forward strand.
TACAAGGTGAATGGTATTCCAATCAAAACCTATACATGGAAGCATTTAAATCGTTAACTTATGCAAAGGAGTTAGTAGAAAGTTATGATGATTTATATCTATTAAAGGAGATCCAAGAGAAAAGATGCAAAATGTGTGAGCTAATGAACGATATCCCACAAGGATATTTAGTCCAAAGAGAGTATATAGAACTTCTCAACTTAATCAATGAAAAGAAACTAGCAATAACAGCTCTAAAACTTGATATCAAACATAATATTGCTGCTATAGAGAGGAAAGCTAATACTGATTACTTAACTGGCTTATATAATCGCAGCTACTTAGAAGCAGCTACAACTGATTGGTTAAAGGAAGCATCTGTAGAAAAGGAAAGTATAGCATGCATTGTATTTGATATAGATAATTTTAAAGGAATAAATGATAAGTATGGCCATCTTTTAGGCGATGATGTAATAAAACAAATAAGCAAATCTTGTTCTAGTATAATTAGTGACCATGATTTGATAGGTCGCTATGGAGGAGATGAGTTTGTTATTGTATTAAGACGATCATCTTTAGAAGATGGGTATGAAATAGCTAAAAGACTAAAACATAAATTACTAAACCTAAACATTAAAAAGAGCGAAAAAACTATCCCAATAAACGTTAGTATGGGTGTTGCAGATAATTTAAATGGTTCTATATTGTCTTTTAATGATTTGTTTCACCTTGCAGATATGAGACTTTATAAGGCAAAGCAAAATGGGAAAGACCAAATATGTGCTTTCGGGTAATTAAAGCGTTTAAGGGAAGGGAAAGTAAAGTATACATGTACTGAAAGAATGGGGAGTATTGAATTGATAGTATATCAAGAATTAATTTTCCTTTCAGGAGATTTTTTAAGATGATATCTTGTTGTTATTTATCAAATAATATTATATTATTTGATAATAACAACAAGTCTGCGTTTAGAGATATGATAATAACAATATCAGAACTAGCAACTGCAGATTTAATATCTGCAGTTTTATTTTTGTTGGATAAGGGAGGATATGAGATGAAGTTTTCAGTGTATAACACTTTAACAGGAGTAAAAGAAGAGGTAATACCTGTAGAGGAAGGCAGGATAAAATTGTACACATGTGGGCCCACAGTATACAATTATGCCCATATAGGTAACCTGAGAACCTATGTTTTTGAAGATGTCCTAAAGAAGTCAATGGAGTACATAGGCTTAGAAGTCAAGCATGTTATGAATATAACAGATGTAGGACATTTAGAATCCGATTCAGATACAGGAGAAGATAAAATGGCTTTAGGAGCCATCAGAGAAAAGAAAACCCCTTGGGAAATAGCAAAATTTTATGAAGTGGCCTTTTTTAAGGACTGTCAACTTCTTAATATAACAGAGCCTACAATTGTATGTAGGGCTACAGAACATGTTGAGGATATGATTAACTTTATTCAAATACTGGAAAAGAAAGGCTTTACCTATATTGCCAATGGTAATGTATACTTTTCAATAGAAAAGTACCCAGACTATGCTAAGTTTGCTAATCTAAGTCTGGAAGAGCTTGAGGCAGGGAGTAGGGTTGATGTAGACCCATTTAAGAAAAATCCCCTTGATTTTGTACTATGGTTTACAAACTCAAAGTTTTCCAATCAAATAATGCAGTGGGAATCACCTTGGGGAATAGGTTTTCCAGGGTGGCATATTGAGTGTTCTGCCATGTCAATGAAGTATTTAGGAGATAGAATAGATATACACTGTGGAGGAGTAGATCATATCCCTGTGCATCATACAAATGAGATAGCTCAATCAGAAAGTGCTATAGGACACAAGTGGGTAAGCTACTGGATGCATGGAGAGTTCTTAGTACTTGATAATGGGAAAATGTCAAAATCAAAGGGAGATTTTTTAACTCTTTCTAGGCTTATTGAAGAAGGCTACAATCCTTTAGATTATAGGCATTTCTGCCTACAGTCTAGATATAGAAAACAGCTTTTATTTAGCTTTGAAAGTTTAACAGAATCTCAGAAAGCCTTTAAGAAACTAAAGAGCAGAATTAAAAATATAGTTGATGGCAAAGTAAAAGGGGAAAAAATTAATAAGACGAACATAAAAGAATATCAAGATAAATTTGCAGCGCAAATAAGAGATGACTTGAATATAGCGAATGCCTTTACTGTGTTATCTGAAGTTATAAAGGATAATATGTTAAATAACACAGAAAAGATTTATTTGATAGAGGATTTCGATAAAGTATTTTCCCTAAATCTTACTTTAGATGAAGGAATAATTAATATTGAGAATGTTGATGAAGAATATATTCAGAAACTTATTTTAGAGAGGAATAGAGCAAGAGAAGAAAAGAATTGGGCTAGAGCAGATGAAATACGAAATGTTCTTTTAGAAAGTGACATCGAATTAGTAGACTCGAAGGACAACACTACATGGAAGATTATGCAATCATGATAGAATTGAAAGAAATAACATGGGAGAATTTCTGGCAAATCATAAATCTCAAATCAAGTGAATCCCAAAGTCATTTATTACCATCAAATGCTATTTTTATGGCTCAGGCTTATGTAAATTTGAAATTTAAGTACCCTGATGTGTGTTTTGCATTATACAACCAATCTCAGCCTGTTGGATTTACAAAAATAGTATATGTCCCTAAATGTGAGGAACCATATCATTTCTTAGAAGATACCTACCTGATTGATGCAATAATGATTGATAGTAATCACCAAGGTGAAGGTTATGGTAAACAGGCACTCTATCAAGTGCTAAAGTATATTGAGTCTAAACCATTAGGCGAAGCTGCCTCAATAAAACTATTATGCTATGATGAAAACATTATTGCTATTAATATTTATAAAAAAGCAGGTTTTCATAAAACTGATAAATTTACAGATGAGGAAAAGAGATTAAGGATTTATTCTAGGGATATGCGAAATGTTATTTAATCAGCTTATTTTTATAGAGAAGGAGTTGTGAATATAATGAAACTTACAAATCTTGGGCATTCTGCTTTTATTCTAGAGGATAAAGGTTTTAAAGCTATAATTGATCCCTTTATTTCTGGGAATCCATTATCAACCATTGAATTAGGTGAAATTCAGGGAATTACACATGTATTTATCACACATGGACATGGTGATCATATAGGAGATAGTATAGAACTTGCCAAGGCTAATGATGCCCTTGTCATTAGCAATGCTGAAATATCAGATTATCTTTCAAGTAAAGGTGTAAAGACACATGCTATGCATATAGGTGGAAGATATAGATTTGATTTTGGGACAGTAAAACTTACTCCAGCTCTTCATGGCTCTGGAATCAGTACTGAAGAAGGTATGATATATGGAGGAAATCCATGTGGTTTTGTAGTTGAAGTAAATAATAAGAAGATTTATCATGCAGGTGATACTGGCTTAACTATGGATATGAAGTTATTAGAGTGGGAAAATATAGATGTAGCTCTTATTCCAATTGGTGGTAATTATACTATGGATATATATGATGCAGTCATTGCAACAGAATTTATAAAACCAAAACTTGTAATTCCAATGCACTATAATACATTCCAAGTTATAGAAGCAGATCCTAATGAATTTAAGGAAAAGAACAAAATCTGTGATACTGTTATATTAAATATTGGAGAATCCTTTGAGTTTTAATCGAAGGTGTGGTATGAGATTTTTGAACAGCAATATAATACTAAATGGTATAGGTGAATGAATGTGATATACGATAATAGAGAGAACCTTAATGCAAGATTATTCAATAGTCTAAAAAATGATTGCCAGAAATGTTTTGGATTTTGTTGCGTTGCCTTATATTTTTCAGCTTTAGAAGGCTTTCCAATTGACAAAGAAGCTGGTAAGCCTTGTTTAAATTTACAGAATGATTTTAGCTGCGGTATTCATAGTAGTCTTATAGGTAAAGGTTTAAAAGGGTGCACTGCTTATGACTGTTTTGGTGCCGGACAAAAAGTTGCTCAAGTTACATATAATGGACAGGATTGGCGTAAAGTTCCAGAATCAGCGCAACCAATGTTTGAAGTATTTTCCATTATGAGACAACTCCATGAAATACTATGGTATCTTACAGTAGCACTTTTCTTGAAAATAAATACTGATATAAAAGATAATCTGAAGCATTTCATAAATGAAACGGAAGAACTTACATATTTAGATGACATTTCCCTGATGAAATTAGACATAGATTCACATAGAGATAAGATTAACCCTATCCTCAAAAATATTAGTGAAATTGTTGGGAATCAAGTTTCTAGGAATCAAAAAATGGATTTAAAATGTAAAAAAACAATTGCTGGAAGACTGGATTTAATTGGTTCTGATTTAAGAAAATCTAATCTTATGGGGATGGATTTACGAGGAGCATTTCTTATTGCAGCAGACTTAAGAGGAAATGATTTGAGTGGTACAAGCCTAATTGGAGCTGACTTACGGGATGCTGATATAAGAGGTGCAAATCTTACAGAGAGCTTATTTATTACACAATCTCAAGTTAATGCTGCAAAGGGAGACTCTAATACAAGGCTACCGGAGTGGATAGATTACCCAAAGGTTTGGTCCAAAGGATAGAAAAACTCAGCTATATTGATATAGAATACCTTATCATAAACAACATAGACTTTTCATAAATACGCACAAAATATCACTCATGAACTTTATTAGGCTGATATACTTATGGTGAACTTAGATATTAAGTTTATTTATAGATATCAATACTAGGTAAAGAAAATGGAGGGATTATTGTGGAGGACATACTTAAATTTTATAGTGAACATGGTATAATGACAAATATAGAAACAATGAAGCATATGGTTGCAGATATACCAAAAAATATTTCAAGTATTGTATCAATTGTTCAAAATATTATGTTACACCAACACTGGGCTGAGAGGTATGGAGTAGAGTTGACGGACAAAAGAAATGAAGAGCCTTGGATTAGAAGTGTTGAAGAGAAACTGATATTTTTAAATAATCGAGGATATAATCATGTATTAGATAAAAAAAGGATAGAGGATAAAATACTTGGAATTTGCCGAGATTTTTCAGTAATGGCAGCAGCTTTTTGTATAGAAGCGGGTATTCCTGCTAGAGCCAGATGTGGATTTGCCACATACTTTGATCGTGGTAAATATATTGATCATTGGGTTCTTGAATATTGGAATGAAGATGAAAGACGATGGGTATTAGTAGATCCACAGCTTGATGACTTTCAACGAAAAAGACTAGATATATCTTTTAATACTCTAGATGTTAATGATAAATATTTTATAACTGCTCCAAGAGCTTGGCTGATGTGTAGAGAGGGAGAGTTAAACCCAGATTTATTTGGGATCTTACAATATTGGGGATATGATTACTTAAAGACCAATTTAATTCTTGATGTTAACTCACTACTTAAGATACCAATGCAGCCTTGGGACTTATGGGAAGGATATAAAAAGCTACCAGTATCGGAATGGTTAGAGAATGATTTTTTGATTATGGACCAATTATCGAGGTATGATTTAAATGTAGATGATGACATAGAGACTCTATACACTTTTGTCCAGCAAAATGATGAAATAAGGGTACCTAAGGATTTAGGTGAAGTTATAAATATGTTTGAATAGGTGGGATTAGTATGGCATATGTTAATGCCATGGAGAAGGCGCTAATTTATATAGAAAATCATTTAAATGATGATATAGATTTATCTATTATTGCTAAGGAGGCTGGATATTCTTTATATCATTTTCATCGTATCTTTAAAGGCGTAGTAGGTGATTCTATAAAAGAATATATTAGAAAAAGAAGAATTACTGAAGCAGCAAAGGAGTTGGTCTCTTCAAATAAGCCAACTATTGACATAGCAATAAAGTACGGATATCAATCTAGGGAGGCCTTTAGCAGGGCCTTTGAAAAGGTTTATGGAAGAAATCCTTTAGAGGTAAAACATGAGGGACTATTTTATCATATTAGGGAGCCTATGACTTTTGATTATATGATGTTTGAATATAATCGACAAAAATATGGTATGCAGCCAGTCTTACAGAAGTTACCAGAATTTTTGGTAGTAGGTAAAAAATATGACATTCAAGTGGACAAGAGTAGTTATCAAGAAATACCACTTCTATGGCAGCAATGGAATAATAGCAGAGAATGGACATATATAGAGGAAAGAAAATATGATGATAAATGCATGGGAATATGTATATTTGAAGAGGGAGATACTTTTCAGTATATGGTTGGACATGAAGTTACAAGTGTAAATAATATTCCAAAGGATATGACTGCGCATAGAATAAAGCCATCACTTTATGCAGTCTTTAAGACAATTGGGCCTTTAACAGAAAGTGTGCAAAAAACAATAGATTATATTTATACAGTATGGCTTAGTGAATCAGAGTATGAACATGCAGGATTGAATGATATAGAATATTACTATTATTCTCAAGGAGAACTAGTAGCAGATATTTATATACCTATACTCCCCTCTAACAAATCAAGGCACCATAATATATAAAGGAATAATGGAAAGATAAAAAAATACATATCTATAAAAGAGAATAGGAATTATGAAAGCCTTGAATTATTGAGAACAAATACTAGAGTTTCTCTCCAATCAAACTTTATAGATAGAAAACCAAAGTTAAAGTAAAATGATGAACCTAATCACAATAATGGAAAAGCAACTATGTCATGTAAGTAAATTTATGCGTCACTTTCATCTAGGCATATTCGAATAAATTTTCCAATGTCGAGTCTTATTTAAAAACTTATTTCTATCTGGTAGGAGGTTTTTATGACGCATCTTTTATATTAAATACAACATCCTAATTTAGAAAAGACCCTTGGGTCTTTTTTTAATGCTGATTGTGAAAGTTGAAGTCTTTCTAGATATTTTAATAATTGAGATTTATTTTATATGTTGACAATTATTCGACTGAGTGTTATATTATAGAAATTGAACAGCGTTCAATTATCTAATGGCGTTAAATAGAACAAGGAGTGAAATTATGACAATAGAAAAAAGAAGAGAAAGGGAAATAGAAGAAATGAGGGAACTTATCCTTTTAGCGGCAAGTGATATCATGGCTTCTGAGGGATTTGATAAACTGTCTATTAGAAAAATTGCTAAAAAAATTGAATACTCTCCATCTATCATTTATCATTATTTCGATAATAAAGAAGAAATATTAAATATTTTAATGCAAAGAGGATATAAAGAAATAGTATCAGCAGTATCTTCAATAAAAATAGAAGGTTACTCTCCTGAAGAAAAATTAATGCAAATGACCAAAAAATATATAAAAGCAGCATTAAATATGCCAGAAGAATTTATGGCTGCACAGTTAAGCCAATCAAAATTGGCATTAAAACATACTTCTTCGTTATTTGAAGGTGCTTCAAAAGAAAAACCCGCTTTGTCTGCACTGTACCAATGCTTACGAGAGATGTATAAGGATAAAGATGTAGATGATAAAACAGTCGAACTAACTGCACAAATGATTGCAGTATCAACCTTAGGTCTTATTTTCAAGATTATAATAGAAAAAGACATTGGTGATGAACAAAGAGAAAATTTGATTAGCTTTTATTCAAATGAAATAGTATTAAGAATAGCTAATGGCAATATATTGAACTAGGAAGGAGGGGGGGGTTTGAAGGCGATATTTAAAATAATAATCACAATAGTATTTGTATTTATATTGGTTTTTACAATCGGAGCATTTTATCTATCTCGAGGACTTAATGAAGGAAGCAACATTGAAGTAAACGGAATAAATATATTAGAGCTAAATGATGGGATATACAATGGAAAGTATAATGCTGGAAGATGGTCAAATCAGGTTAATGTTACAGTTAAGGGTCATAAGATAACAAAAATAAATATAGTAGATGATGTTACTTTTGCAAAGCCTGGTGTAAGTGATGAGTTATTCCATAGAGTTATTGAGGCACAAAATACTAAAGTAGATGCAGTATCACAAGCTACAGTGACATCTAAAGCTTACCTTAAGTCAATAGAGAATGCATTTAATAATTAAGAAGGAGGGAATTGAATGAGTACCTTGATAGTTTATGCAAGTAAATACGGGTGTACAGAAAAATGTGTAGAATTGTTGTCTAAAAAACTTTATGGTGAAATAGAAATAATGAACTTAAAGAAAGTAAGGGATATTGATATTTCAAGATATGAAAAGATTATTATTGGTGGGTCAATATACATTGGTAGAATACAAAAAGAAGTAACGGAATTTTGCTCAAAAAGCTTAGAAGAGTTAAAGAAAAAACGAATTGGGTTGTTTATTTGTGGTATGCAAGAAGGTGATACAATCAATACCCAATTAAATCAAAATTTTAATCCAGCTTTAATCGAAATTGCAGATGCTAAGGAATGTTTTGGTGGGGAATTTACCTTTGATAAGATGACCTTTATAGAAAAGTTTATAGTAAAAAAGGTATCTAAAGTAACTTCAAATAAATCCAATATATCACAGGATAATATCCACAAGTTTGCACAAGCAATAAATTCTATTTAGTTTATCTGGAGGTATTTTAAATGAAGTATAATAGATATACTCAATTTTTATAGTTGGATGCAAAAGGAGTATATTTATAGATGTAAAGAGCAGCAATTCATTAAGTTATGACTTTAATATATCAGATATAGAAAATATTGATGAAACATTAAGTAAGCAAGAATACTATTTTACCAGTTGGTGCAAAAATACTAGCTGAAATTGTACAAGAAATATTAGAAGAACTGCCAGAGAAAATTTCTAATATGGTTAATAAGATTTTTTTAAATAGTATGTTAAAGAAAGTAAGAGAGTTGAAATAGATTAGATATGATTAGAGGAGAAAATATAAATGAGCAATTATCAAATTAAGAGAATAGTGGACAGTCCAGAATTGAAAACATATGCTGCTGACTGGTTCCATCAAAAGTGGAATATTCCAGTAGAAGCATATCTTGAAAGTATGGATGAATGTCTGAATGGTAGAAATACTATTCCGCAATGGTATATAGTGATGTTGGAAGATGAGATTGTTGGTGGTGTTGGCGTAATAAAAAACGATTTTCATAACAGGAAAGATTTATCACCTAATGTGTGTGCTGTTTATGTGGAAGAGAATTACCGTAGGCAAGGCATTGCTGGTAAAATGTTGGATTATGTATGTGAAGATATGAAAGAAAAAAATATTGACACCTTATATTTGATTACGGATCATATTTCTCTTTATGAGCGTTATGGATGGGAATTTCTATGTATGGCTCAAGGAGATGGTGAAAAGGAACTATCTAGAATGTATATTCACAGAGCTGAATAAATTTTAATTTGTCCAGTGGATTGAAATAATAAAATTAAGGAGATGCACTATGGTAAATCAGACATAGCAAAAGAACATTTGATGTCTGCTAGATGGGAGGAGAAGAATGGAAGAACTAGTTTTAGCAAAAATTAATAAGCATATGATTAATGATTGTGTGGATTTGTTTATTGGAACATTCACTAAAGAACCATGGAATGATGTTTATGAATCAAGAGAACAAGTAGTGAAGTTTATGAATAATCACTTTAACAATAACTACTTTGTAGGTTATGCAGCTCTGTTAGATGATAAGCTAGTAGCCTTGAGTATTGGTATGAAAAAACCGTGGATTGAAGGTTTTGAATATTATATTGATGAGTTTTGCGTTAGTTATGAAATGCAGGGGAGAGCTATTGGGAGCTGGTTTATAAAGGCAATAGAAGAAGATATTGAAGAACAAGGAATGAATGCAATGATATTAAACACAGAAAAAAACTACCCATCGCAGAAATTCTATGAAAAAAATGGATTTAAAACACTTAGTGATTTGATAATTCTTGTTAAATAGTGTAGTGGTGAATTAAGTATATATACAGTTATAGGAAAATAATGCTTCGTAGCATTTATAAACTATGTCATAATGGTAGTATTTGATGTCGTAACTTACATACATAAAAGGGGAGTTAATAGATGAATATTTATAAAAGTTTAGAAAGTACAAAAAAAGAAATTGACTTTATTGATGATAAAATTTGTGAATATAATGAATTAAATGTACCATTTGAAATATCTATTCCATCGTCAAAACTTAATAGACACATACAAGATGATAATGGCAATATTATAGCAGGGATAAATTGTATATATTACTCTTGGAAATGTATATATGTAGATGCATTATGGGTTAAAGAAGAATATAGAAATACAAAGATAGGTTCTCAATTATTAGCTGAAATAGAGGAAACTGCAAAAGAATATGATTGCCACATTGTACACTTAGATACCTTTGATTTTCAAGCGAAAGACTTTTATATCAAACATGGATATGAGATACATGGAGTTTTAGATGATTGTCCGCAAGGGCATAAGAGATATTATATGAAAAAGAACATTTAGTTCGCATTCTTTATCTTCAGTGTCGCAACGGTCGATTTATGTGTAATAAATATTAAGGGGGAGGCTAATTTGGGAGAAGCAAGGTTTTATTATAAAGATAAGAATGCACCAAAACCGAATAAACCTATTCATATAGGAGCTTGTGTAATTATTCGATATAATGGTAAAGTGTTATTAGAAAAAAGAACCGATAGTAATCGTTGGGCTTTAATAGGTGGTGGGCTCAATATAGATGAAAGTCTTGAAAAATGTATTGTAAGAGAGATAAAAGAGGAAACTGGGCTCGAAATTCAAGAACAATCATTATGTTTTCTAAAGGTTTATTCTGATCCTACACGCATAGCGGAGTATCCTGATGGGAATATATTAAGAATAATAACTGCTGTATATCAAATTGAAATAAGTAATAAACATGAATTAATATGTAGTGAGGAATCAAAACAACTTAAATACTTTAGCCTCGAAGAATTAAAGGATTTGAATATTGCAGAAACACATAGACATATTATCTCTGATAATTTATTAAGTTTATAATGACCTTCATATTAAACAAAAAATTATCTATAGATTTGTTATTAGGAGGGTAATTTATGAAATTGGTATTTTTAATAGGAAATACATCTGTTGGTAAGATGACAGTAGGGCAGGAACTTATGAAAATTACTGATTTAAGATTGTTCCATAATCATATGACAATTGAACCGGTAATAGAAGTATTTGGATATTATCATAGTAGACCAATAAGTAGAATTAGAGAAATCATATTTGAAGAGTTTGCTAAATCAGATAATTATGGATTAATATTTACATATATGTGGGCCTTCGACCATAAATCTGACTGGGATTATGTTGAACATGTAACGGAGATATTCAAAAATAATAACGCTGATATTTATTATGTAGAACTTGTTGCTCCACAAGAAATTAGATTACAAAGGAATATTACTGAAAATAGGTTAAGAAACAAAGCCTCAAAACAAGATATAGAAGCTTCAAACCAAAGGCTTATAAATGGTGATGAGAAGTATCGCTGTGTTAGTAATGATGGAGAAATACAGTTTGAAAACTATTTGAGAATAGATAATTCTACTGTTCCTGCAAAAAATGTTGCTGAAATAATAAAGGCTCATTTTAAATTATAAAACAAATATATTAAGTAATTTAATTTTATCTACTTAAAAGGGGAAAGTGTATTATGGATATAGAAATTGTAAAGGTAGCTGAAGAGGAAAGAGAAATATTAGCCCGATTAATCGAGTTGTATGAATATGACTTTTCAGAGTATGAAGATAGGGATGTAAATTTTCTTGGCTTATATGGGTATGGATATTTAGATTATTATTGGACTGAAAAGCGAAGATTTCCATATTTTATTAAGGTTAATAATAAACTTGCAGGATTTGTTATGGTATGTGATTATTGTTATATATCTAAAGATGAAGATACGCTTTTTATGAGTGAGTTCTTTGTTATGAAGAAATATCGCAGAGGTGGAATAGGAAAATATGCAGCTAAGAAAGTGTTTGAGATGCATCCAGGAAAATGGGAATTAACGGTTCATCCTAATAATCCAATATCACATATATTTTGGGAATCAGTATTAAAGAGTACTGTGGGAAATGATTTTAAGAAACACTTAGATGTAGAAGATGTTTATGATGATGAGCTTGGAATTGCATATACATTTAGAAATGATTTGTAGATTCCCAGCATAGAAGCATTAAGCAATAACAAAACAATCACTTCAGGAATATCATGTAATAACAATGATAACTTGGAGTGATTTTTATGTTTGAATATATATTGGATAATTATCATTTGATATTTTTCATAATTGCAGTATTAATTGTAATTTTTATTTTTATATTTAAAAGATTTAAATCTAAGATAAAAAAAGAAATCGAAAAGATTAAAGATGTTGAATCTCTTAATGACTTTATAAGACCTTATGGTTATGCATATGACTTTCATCAGGATATATTTTATACAGTAATTGATGCATGGCAACGGGAAATGGGATATACAAGGCTTTATGATGAGGCAGCAGCACCATCATCTATGATAATAGACTGTGAACCTATTTATTTTGAATATGATAATAAAAGATGGATGATAGAATTTTGGAAGGGTCAATATGGTATGACAACTGGCTTTGAAATAGGCGTATATCACACAGATGGACTTGACTTGTCAAATGAATATTTTAACTGGAATTTCTATGATTGTGCTGATGATAACAATATGCTTAAAATGGGATTTACACTAACTAAAAATAATAAAATTATAATGAATAGAAGGGGAATACATTGGTGGCTAACAGGATTCAAGCTAGGAGAATTCTCGGAACCTTGGGAACTTCAAGCAAAGATATCTATTACTCTTAAGGATCTTAATATGCGAAATTCATTTATAGAAGGATTGAAAAGAGCTGGATATAGAAGGGGAGAGATGTTAGTTGAGGGTAAAACAGTTTTTGTTACTTTTGCAGAACCAAAGACTCCTCAGCCTTTTACAAGAATTAATGAATTTGATGAAATAACCCAGAAGAAAAACAAACTATTGTGTCATAGTTATAATGAATTAACAAGGGATTATGACAATGCACTAGATAAGATAATTGCATTAAAAGATATTAATCCTGATATGCTACAAAACTTACTATTAATGGGTAAGAAGACAAAAGATATTTTCAAAATGTAAGCAACTTCACTTTTATGAATAGTCTAGTAGAATAAACATATTGGGTGGGATATGTATGAGAATATTGAACCGGTTAACTAAAATTTTTAATAACTCCAAAGAAATCAATATAGATGATAATTCCAAAATCATTATTATGAGTGATGTTCATAGGGGAGATGGCAATTGGTCAGATTCTTTTGCTAGAAATCAGAATGTATTTTTTGCTGCCCTAAACCATTATTACCAGAAGAATTATACCTATATAGAACTAGGAGATGGAGATGAGCTTTGGGAATTACCTGATTTTAAAGAAATAATAAGAAACCATAATGATGTATTTTGGCTGATGTCTAAGTTCTATGAAGACAAGAGATTCTATATGTTATTTGGAAATCATGATATTGTTAAGAAGGATAAAAGATTCATAGAAGAGAACCTATATTATTATAATGAAAGAATTCATAAAGACATTTCTTTATTTAAAGACATACAAGTCCATGAAGGCCTAATACTGAATTATAAAGATTATAAAAGTAAAATTTTTCTAGTACATGGGCATCAAGTAGAATTCCTAAATTATGATATTTGGCCCATTGCAAGACTCTTGGTAAGACACATATGGAGACCACTTGAACTTTATGGTATCAATGATGTAACTAGGACTGCAAATAATTATAAGAAGAGACATAAGCTAGCAACAAAGCTTATCCAATGGGTCAAAAGCAATAAACATATCCTAATAGCTGGACACAATCATAGGCCATATTTTCCTGAAGTAGGTGATCTTCCTTATTTTAACGATGGAAGCTGCGTCCATCCAAGATGCATAACAGGAATAGAAATTGTAGAAGGAAATATTATGCTAATTAAATGGAGTGTAAAAGTCAATGAAAAAGGATTGCTATATATAGGCAAAGATATACTAGCAGGACCAAGAAAGCTGGACTTATATTTTTAAAAATCTTGTGTAAGGGCTACTGCAAAATCTGCAGTAGCTAAAATATTAATCTTCATCATATTTTTAAGAATTTTACTTGAAGAAAGCTAAAATACTTGAATAATATTAGTTAAAATTGGAATTCTACCTGTAGGAGGTGTTGACAATGACAACTATAAATCTATCACAAAAAGAAAGAATGTTACTAGAAGACCAAAAAAGCCATGAAGAGATATGTATTCAAAAGTACACTAACTATGCTAATCAGACACAAGACCCAGCATTAAAGCAGTTATTTACAACCCATGCACAACAAGAACAACATCATTACGATACAATTAATCAAATTTTATCTGGAACTGTTCCAAATATGAACCAACAAGGTCAACAGCAAAACCAGCAAAATAAGCAAAACAATATGCAAGCACAAGGAAATGTTGGCATGGTTAACAGTAATGATGCTGCACTATGTAGTGACTTACTTATGACAGAAAAATTTGTATCTGGTGCATATGATACAGCTATATTTGAGTGTAGAGATACCAAATTACGAGACGCACTTAACCACATTCAAAAAGAAGAGCAAAAGCATGGAGAAGAAATTTTTAATTACATGCAAAGCCATGGCATGTACAATGTAAAATAAGTATTACTTCATATAGTTAGTTTTTGAAGGCCTACAGTTTATTGCTGTTGGCCTTTAAAATGTCCTCTTGTTTGGTATAAAAACAAAGCTACTGCAAAATCTGCAGCAGCAAAATATTAATCTTCACTATTAGCATAGATAGCAATGGCATCTCTTAAGAACTCTGCCAATCCAGCTTGTTCCTTATCATAATATGCTTTGAATCTTTCATCATCAACATACATTTGAGTAAGATTTGCATGTGCTTCTCTGCTATAGGAATCCCAATAATAGCTTAACCATTGGCGATGTAAGTCTGCAGCTTTTTGAGCTATTTCTCCAGCTGGATCTTTAGTATCAAATGCCAATTTTAATGTGTCAATTACACTGGAGCTAAGTTTTTGTAGTTCTTCATACTGATCCTCGGTCATATTTTTAAACTTTTTATTTGATTTTTCTACTACTTCATCTCCGTATCTTTCCCTAGCTTCTTTTCCATATTTCTCCTCATTATCGTCAATCATTGTTTGCTTAAAGCCTTCAAATTTCTCTTTATCACTCATTATAATTCTCCCTTCTTTAGAAGCCAAAGTATTATCTATATTGGCAATTAATATATTTATTTTCTCTTTCTCAGCAAGGAGTTTCTTTCGATGTTCCATAAGTGCAGTTATTTCATTAAAAGAACTTGATGTTATTATAGTTTTTATGCTGTCTAAATCCATACCTAGCTCCCGATAGAATAATATTTGCTGCAATTTATCAACTTCTTTCTTGCCATAAATTCGATAGCCAGAGGAATTAATTTTTGCAGGTTTAAGAATTTCTATTTCATCATAATATCTTAGTGTTCTACTACTAATGCCTGCTAAGTTAGCTAGTTTCTGCACTGTATATTCCATATCATTCACCTCCCTATAAAGATACTATATACCTTTACGCTGCGTCAATGTCAACAGTTTTATACTAGTTTTTTTATTTTGATTCAGTCTATGTTTTAGAATGTTAGAAGCTTATTATTGTTTGGAGAAAAGTCCTCTTGTTTGCTATAATATGAAAATAAAGAACAAAGGAATCTTTTCTTTGAACATGCCTATGTTTCGTGATACAATAAAGAAAATCATATAAGGGAGGATAATCATGACTAAACATAAAATCTATACAATGAGTTTCGCAAGTGTCTATCCCCATTATATTGCTAAAGCCGAGAAAAAAGGCCGAATGAAAGTAGAAGTTGATGAAATTATCCGGTGGTTGACAGGATATAGCCAGGAAGAGCTAGAAGTGCATCTAGAAAAACAGACAGACTTTGAGACTTTCTTTGCAGAAGCTCCCCAACTGAATCCTTCACGGGCTTTGATTAAGGGTGTGGTCTGCGGTGTAAGAGTGGAAGATATAGAAGAAGCAACTATGCAGGAAATTCGTTATTTGGATAAACTGATAGATGAATTAGCAAAGGGAAAAGTCATGGATAAGATTTTGCGAAAATAATAATATTTCTAGGTAATATTTTTAAAGGAGTGAATGAAGTGGGTAGATTAAGAATTCTTCTTCAAAATTGAGATTATAATTTGAGGAGGATAAATATGGATAAAGTAATAATAAAGAAGGATGTAATACCTGAAATTGATCAATTAATGGATTTGTACAATGATGTTGAATGGCTTGCCTATACTAAGGATAAAACAAGACTATACAATGCCGCCAGCAATTCACTAAAGCTATTAACTGCATGGGATGATGATAAATTAGTTGGTTTGATTCGTGTAGTAGGTGACGGTTATACAATTATTTATATACAAGATATATTAGTCTTGGAGAGTTATCAAGGGAAAGGCATTGGAAGTCATTTGTTAAAGCTAATTTTAGAAGAATATAAAACAATTCGCCAAATTGTTTTAATGACAGATAATACGGAAAAAACAATAAGCTTCTATCAAAAAAATGGCATGGTAGAAACTGGTGAATACAATGGTGTTGCATTTGTTAAATATTCTTTTTAGCAATCTAACATAAGTAATTCATAAATGGAAAAGAAGGAGAATCTTTATATAATAAAGGTTCTCTTTTTCATCTAGTCTAGGATAAGGATAAAATCAAATTAGTTATTTTAGATTAGTAGTTTATGTTACAATATATTATATAAAGGATAATAGAAAAATTTGGAATAGGGGTGATACAAATGAAACATGAGTGGAGAAAAGATGAAAAGAAATTATACATACCAAAGCAAAAGCCGGAACTTGTGTCTATTCCGGAACAAAAATTTTTTATGATAGAGGGAAAAGGAGATCCAAATAGTGAAGATTTTTTAAAAAGAATAGAAGTCCTATATTCATTGGCTTATGCTATCAGAATGATGCCCAAGCAGGGATATACCCCAGAAGGTTATTTTGAATATACAGTATATCCATTAGAAGGGCTATGGGATTTAACGGAAGAGGGAAGAAAACTAGACACACTAGATAAAGATGAATTATTATATACTATTATGATTAGGCAACCTGATTTTGTAACAAAAGAAGTAGTAGATAGAGCATTTGAAAGCACAAGAAAAAAGAAACCTAATCCATTACTAGATGAAGTATCATTTAATACTATTGAAGATGGTTTATCTGTTCAGATTCTCCATATGGGTTCTTACGATAATGAGCCACAAAGTTTTCAAAAAATGAAAGATTTCATAGAAGAAAATAATCTTGAAATAAAAACACTAAGACATAGAGAGATTTATCTTTCAGATGCAAGAAAAGTTGAACCTGAAAAACTGAAAACAGTTTTAAGGTATATGGTCAGCAGAAAATAAAGACAAAAAGAAGTAAATTAACTGGAGGATGTAAGACAATGATATAGATTGTCCAATGTTTTATTTATATAAATATAATTACTATGGAAATGATACTTCAAGATTGGAAGTGGAAAAGATGTATACAAAAACTGAAATACTTAATATAGCGAAACAACAATTTGCTCTTGATTATAATTGTCAACTACTAGACTTTGAAAAGGATGGAAATACAATTACTGAAAATAAGCTTTTAGATGGCAGGCGAATCTATGAAAGTGATGGTTGCTTCCTAAAGATAATTACTATAGGTGGCAGGGCAATAATCTGTGCTGATGATAAAATAAGACCTTGGATTGAGGAAAAGATTTTAAAACGAGATGCCTGTTGGTTGTTTGACTATGATAAACTTAGGGCAATAGATAATAAATTAAGAGAATTTGGCCATGAGATTGATCAGATGCCTCACTTCTATCTACCTAATTCTGTTAATTGTGAAACAAAGCCAATTACTAAAATAAAATGGTTTGAAATGGAAGATATATTACAATTTCAAGGAGACGACAGGTTTGATGAAGCTTTTATGTTTAATGACAATTATCCAGATGTTTTAGGAGTTGCCGCTTTTGATGGTGATATTATAATGGGGATGGCAGGGGCTAGTGCAGACAGTAAAACTTTATATCAAATTGGTATTAATGTCCTACCTGAATATAACGGAAGAGGTATTGGTATAAATCTAGTTGCATTAATAAAACAGGAACTCTTAAACCGTGGAAAGATACCTTTTTATGGAACAGCAGTATCTCATATAATCTCTAAGAATATTGCTATAAGTGCTGGCTTTTTTCCTGCATGGGCAGAAATGTATTCAAGAAAAATTGAGGATTAAATTATAATGGATTATATATTTTTTATATTCTGGAATGCATGGTGTAACTCCTAAGGCGGCGCGTACCTTGGGAGTAAAACTTAAAGCCTATCCACGCATCACTTTTCATATTTCAATTAAAGGAGATGTTGAGATGGAATATCGTATTGAAGAAAAAGAAAGTATAAATCTAGTTGGAGTGGTTAAGTATATCAAGAGACAATCAGCAAAATACTATGGAAAATGATTGGAAAGAAGCTGCGGGTGAAGTTTGGGATACTTGGGAAGAGTTTTTAAACGGTGGTCTCAATGAGAAAATTAGTGAGCTTTATCACGCACCGATGTGGCAGATGGGTTTCACAAAAACACTGGAGACTGGAGAAGCTTTACTTGCAATTGGTGCAGAAGCAGATACAAATACAAATGATTTAACTGACTTGCAGACTTATACTATTCCAGAGAATAAATGGGTAATATTTACCGTAAGAGGTAGCTTAAGCGGTAAAGAGCATCCAATTGATGCAATGTGGGCAAGAATAACAATTGAATGGTTTCCAACATGTGAATATAAACGAGCGGCTAATTATGAAATTGAGGTCTATCCTCCAAGTGACACAAGCTCTGACGATTATGCTTGTGAAATATGGATTCCCATTACTAAATAATAACATCTTGTAGTCTTTAAACATAAAAATTGCCATAAGGAATAAATAACTACGGCTTTTGGAATAAAATTTTAAAATCAACCTACAGTGGAATTTAAATAGAAAATTCCACTGTAGGTTGATTTATCTCTTTTTTATTGGAATATAAATATCCATACAGATTTTTTCATATTCCCAAGGGTGACAACGCTCATCGTAGAATTCAAAATCTAGCTTAGAGTCATCAATTTCATAGCCAGAGTTTGGAAACCATTCTTCAAATATATACTTCCAAGTTCCTTTGATTGAACTTACAAAGCTATCATCATTTGAAGCTACAGTTGGAGTGGTAAAAACAGCATAGGTTGCTGTTGGTACTTCAAGTGTCCACATTTCATCAGTTGCTTGATCAAAATTAGTAACTTCTATGCCTAGTATATAAGAAAATTCATCGGTTTCCATACTAGTATTTATACAAATTCCGTACTCTCCGTGTCTAGGAGAGCTTTGTGTCCTATATAAATGTGCTTCCTTGCCTTCTATATTACATTGATCCCAAAAGGCAGGAATATCCCTAGAGTGAGCATTATTTCTCAGGGTAGTTTTAAACTCATATCCTACTATCCTAAAAGAATCTCTATTTATTATTTTAGGTTGCATTATGATACCTCCAATTTTATTTGTTTTAATTTTCTTTAAATCTACTTTTTGTGGGAAACCTATTGGCGCGTGCAGTCTGTAAAAGCTTGGTGTATATCCAAAACATTTTTTGAAAGCTTTTGTAAATCCAGCATGGGTTTCAAATCCCAAATCTAAAGCAATATCAAATATTTTATTATTACCACTAAGTTCAGAAAGAGCATATTGAAGTTTTCTCCTTGTTACATACTCCATAACGGGAATCCTGACAAAGCTATGGAATACCCTATAATAGTGATAAGTAGAGAAACCTGCAATTTCTGCTAGTTTATCAACTGTTATCTTTTCACCAATATTATCGTCAATATAATCTATGGTATTTTGGATTAAATCTATAT
The DNA here is from genome assembly GCF_031460495.1 of Tissierella sp. NCBI lineage: Bacteria > Bacillati > Bacillota > Tissierellia > Tissierellales > Tissierellaceae > Tissierella > Tissierella sp. The sequence goes on from NZ_JAVKTS010000001.1 coordinate 82,015, forward strand.
AGTCCAAAGCACCCCTCCTTTAAAGAATTAATTTCCGTACGGTAATAATATGTTAACATATTTATGGATGAATTCCTTATCCTACTTTGCTGAGATAGAGAATAGTCTATGGCATTTAAATATTAATATAAATAAGTAAAAAACATTGTTGATAATGATATAATTAACATAAATCAATTGGGACAAGTCAAAGCATAATAAAACAGGAATAAAATTGTATGTTTTTATATAATTTTGTAGAGGTAAGAAATTTAGAAAATGGTAGTGAACGGGGGACATCAGATGATATTTAGAAGGATAAGAGCTGCTTTTTTATTTGTTATCATAGTATTTTTACTTTTACAAGTATTTAATGGAACTTTTTTCATAGGGGGTATTTTTGGAAGAAACAAGGTAATTGTTATAGATCCTGGACATGGTGGAATAGATTCTGGAGCAGTTAGTATAAATGAGAGATATGAAAAGGATATAAACCTAGATATATCTAAAAAATTATATGAAAGATTAAGGTTAATAGGATATAAGGTGATTTTAACTAGAGACACAGATGAGTATGTTGATAATAAAGAAAGGGCAAATCTAGCAAATAAAAAAGCAGCTAGGATATTTCTTAGTATTCACTGTAATTCTTTAGAAAACAGTAATTCTACCAATGGAATTCAAGTATTGTATTATCCTTATAGGGAAAGCAATATTGATGATCCACAAAATGAAATATTAGCCCAAAATGTATTAGAAAAGATGCTATTAAATACTGGAGTAGACAACAAAGGTATAGTAGCGAGGGAAGATTTATTAGTACTTAACCAAACTAATATGCCTGCCATAATAGTGGAATGTGGCTTTTTATCAAATACTAATGAGGCAAACTTATTATTGACTGATGAATATCAAGATAAGATAGTAGATGGAATAGTAGACGGGTTGGACAAATATTTTAACTATTAATAAATTTACATTAAAAAGAACCCCTCACTTCAAGAGCTTTGCTCTAAGTGGGGGAGGGTTCAAGACAAGTTAATAGCTATCTAATACTTCTTCAATGTATAAGGCCAGATCTCCAATATTTTGAAAGCTAGATACATATTCATCATCTACACCATCGAACTCCATGCCTTTAGCCATGTAAATTGGAATAATAAATACTCCATCTATTCCGTCTTGGCTATTTTCATCAATTAATTTAAGTTCTATCTTGTTATTTAGTCTTTCATACAAAAATTTTGCTTTTTTTCCACTTTTACATAGGATTCCTATTGAGTTATAGCCTTGATTTTTGTATTCCATTACTTCGTCAGCAATGGTGTTTTCAAGGATATCTTCATTTTCAACCCCAAGAACCTTAGGAACTTCTCCCTTCCTATTAAAGTTTTCTATTATATAATCCTCATCAATAAATTGTGAACTAAAGGATATAATCTCATTTGTACATCGAAAGCTTTTATTCATAGATATTATGATAGATTTCTCTTTTTGCAAGATGTTTTGTATATCTCTATAAAAAGAAATATCTTCCCTTTTTTCAATAGTTTGATTGATATCTCCCAATATGGTATATCTGGCTTTTGAAAATAATGGCTTTAATATCTCAAAATGAATAGGATAATAATGTTGGCATTCATCAATTACCACTATTCTTTTTAGCTAGGGGAGTGATCCCAATTATGGTTTTGATTTTTGTAGTCCTTTTAATAACCGTAGGTTATGCAATAGAGGTAGGCAAAACTAGGTTTTTTCTTAGAGGATTTAAAGATGATGTTAGTATAGGAAATTTATTTTCAACTTTTAATTCAAGGGAATACTTTGGAATCGTTAGAACACAGTTTTTAAGAGGTCTTTATAATTTACTATGGTTTTTATTATTAATAATACCAGGAATAATAAAATACTATGAATATAGTATGGTTCCATATATCTTATCAGAAGAACCTAATCTACCATCAAATGAAGCAATAACTAGAAGTAGAAATATGACAGAAGGGCATAAAATGGATATGTTTGTACTAGACCTATCCTTCATAGGTTGGTATATGTTAGGTTCGCTTTTATTTGGAATAGGAGGCATATTTGCAAATCCCTATAAAGAGGCTACATGGGCAAGGTTATATAATACTTTATCTGGAAACGATGATACGGATAATGAAAGTATAGATAATGATATAGTACTTGAATAAAAATAATAAAATTATAAAAAGGGGATGCTATAGTATTTTAGCATCCTATTTTTTTGCAAGGAGCTAAATTTGTGATTCTAGTCGGATTATGATACTATAGGCGTACATGCTTTAAAATAATGAAGCAAGATAAAATAAATATATCAAAATTGATAATAAGAAGGGGAGGAAAAGATTATGTCTAATCTACCAAATTGTCCAAAATGTAACTCAGAGTATACTTATGAAGATGGAAGTCTTTTTATTTGCCCAGAATGTGCCCACGAATGGACTTCTAAAATGGAAGATGAAAATAGTGGTGAAGAAAATATTATAAAAGATGCAAATGGAAACATTTTAAATGATGGAGACTCTGTAACCGTTATTAAAGATCTAAAAGTAAAAGGAAGCTCATCAGCAATAAAATTGGGTACAAAGGTGAAGAATATAAAACTCATACATGGATCCAGTGATGGTCATGATATTGATTGTAAAATTGACGGTTTCGGAGCTATGAAACTAAAATCTGAATTTGTTAAGAAGTTATAATTTATAGGTCACAATAAAACCTAATCTAAATAAGCAATTAAGAGGGATATTAATAGATCTAAGTATATATTTTGCATATGAAGTTATATTGAATTGATAAATTAAAGCTACTATCCACCTAGTACATAAAATGAGATGAAATTAAATTTGGTAAATGATAAGATATAAATATCTCTAGGGAAAGGAATAGTAATATGGAGTGGAATGAAAAACTACAAAAAATTATTGATTATGTGGAGAATCATTTACAAAGAAAAGAAGAACCGATTGTCATTGAGGAAATCATTGAAATTGCAGGTTGTTCCTATAATTTTTTCCAAAAAGTATTTTCATATATGAACGGAATAAGCTTTGCTGAATATATCCGATTTAGGAAATTGACTTTAGCAGGATATGATCTAAAGAGTACTGATATTAAAGTAGTTGATCTAAGCTATAAATATGGGTATGATTCTCCTACATCATTTACGAAGGCATTTCAACAATTTCATGGTGTTCCTCCAAAAGAAGCACGAAATAAAACAGTTGAATTACAAGTTTTTCCTAAAATGCAAGTTTCAAAAAAGCAGAGATATTCATGGAAGATCGAATACAAATCATCATTGCGTTTAATTGGGAAGAGCATTAAAGTTTCATGTGAAGATGGACTACATTACATAAAGATACCTGAATTTTGGAATGAATGTCAAAGAAATGGTGTTTTTTCTAAATTGATTTCTATGGATACAAGTACTCCTAATGGAATGTTTGGTTTGTTTGGAAACTATGATGAAATAGCTAATGAAATTGAATATTCAATTATGGTAAATTCAAACCTTGAGATATCAGAAGAATTTCAGGAAATCATTATTCCAGAAACTACATGGGCTGTTTTTCATTGCAAAGGTGCTGTTCCTCAGTCAATTCAAAATGGATGGAAATATCTTAATGAAGAATGGCTAATAAAATATCCATTTAAACACGCCTCTTGTCCAGAGTTGGAATGGTATAGTGTAGGCAATTCTTATGATAAAGACTATTTAAGTCAAATATGGATACCAATTACTGAGGAGGAATAAGGAATGGTACATTTAGTTTATTGCGATAACATAGGGAAAAAGGGTGAGAAAGTTCTTGAAAAGATTTTGGCAGGAACAAAAACGATGATTGTCCGAGGAGCAGCAGGTAGAAAAATACCCCATAGCAGAGTATTTGTGGGAGAAACTCTTTATTTTATGGAAAAAGGAACTGCTAAGATTACTGCTAAAGGGATTGTAAAGAATGTAGAAAACCATGTTAAATTATCAGAAGAAGAAATTTTAAAAGTTTTAGGAGAAAATCAATCTAAGTTAAATTTATCTGACAAGCAAAAAGATCGTTGGCATAAAAAATGCTTGTGTCTAGTTGAGTTTGAAAATGTTCAGGAAGTTCCCGCTTTGGATTTTGACCACCAAGGAAATATGGATGATTGGCTGATTATCGAAAAAATTGATGATGTTGTAGTTGGTACAAGCATTCCATACAATTATGATAAATCAAAATTTTAGGTAATAATATATGGACTAAATATATGGTGCTGTATTTGACATGCCCACTGACAAGCATTATACTATATTAAGAAACTATAACTAAATAAGACAGTTCGTAACCATCCTGTCTATAAACAAAACTAAGGGTCTATAGATAAAAAATATTTTGTTTTTTATAAGGCACCTTGTGCCTTTTTTTGTTGTGTAAAACATTATAGCATTTCTTAGCCTATTGTTTATGGGATAAAAGAACTTTTCTTATTTAGAATTTACCTAAATTAAGGAGAGAGAAAATGAATATTAGAAGGACAGCATTAGGTGAAGAAACTATGTCAACCACAAGGAAGCTTGCAATATCAGGAGTCACAGTAGGGCTCTATGTTATATTAATGTATATAACTCAAGGATTTGCTTTTGGACAATATCAGATAAGAATAGCAACATCATTCTATGCATTAAGTGCTATCTACCCCTTTTTAACTATCCCTCTGGCTGTAGGAAATATGCTAAGCAATATACTTATGGGAGGATTAGGGATTTTTGATATATTAGGAGGATTCATAGTAGGCATTGTTACAGCTGGAGCAATTTGTTTGGTGAAAAAATTTAAGTTGAATGATTGGCTTGTAGCTATTCCAATAATTTTCGGACCTGGATTAATAGTTCCTATATGGCTTTCAGTAATATTGAACATACCTTATAAAGTATTGGCAACTAGCTTATGTATTGGACAAATTATTCCAGGAATAGTAGGAGTTATTCTTGTTAAACAATTAAGAAATAGAATATAAATTTATTAGAAATGGAGAATTTAATATGTTTGGGAGAAATGAAAAGGAATTAGAAGGAGTAACATTATTGGGAAATCAGGGAACAAAGTATAATTATGATTATGATCCATCTGTTTTGGAAACATTTGAGAACAAACATAAAGGGAATGATTATTTTGTAAAATTTAATTGTCCAGAGTTTACAAGTCTTTGCCCAATGACAGGACAACCTGATTTTGCAACAATATATATATCTTATGTTCCAGAAAGACTTATGGTAGAGAGCAAGTCTTTAAAGCTTTATTTATTTAGTTTTAGAAATCATGGTGATTTCCATGAAGACTGTATGAATATTATAATGAAGGATTTAATAAAGATTTTAGATCCAAAGTATATTGAAGTTTGGGGAAAGTTCACTCCAAGGGGTGGGATTTCCATTGACCCATATTGTAATTATGGAAAAGAAGGAACGAAGTGGAAGGATGTAGCTGAAAAGAGAATGTTCTTTCATGATATGAATCCAGAAAATATAGATAATAGATAATTTTTATATGTTTAATTAATAATCACTTAAATAAGAAAAAGACATTTGTTTACGACAAATGTCTTTTTTATTGACATGACAAAGTTAAAGTGGTAATATAAATCTATATTGCCATTTTCATTACAGAACAATATATATCTCCAATTATATTATATAACTTTAAAAAGGCAATGTCAATAGGTTTTGTAAATATTTTTAATATATCTTAAAAAATTATCTATTTTAAGGAGGAATATCGTGAAGAAAGATGATTTTATCTGGAAACTTGAAGATGAATGGTTGCAAGAAGTGCTTAAAGAGACTAGGAAACAGCTTGATAAAAACATAAATTTTAAAGAAAAAATTAAAGATGAAGCTATTAGAACACAAAAGGAGCTGTGGGATGAAATAGGATCAGTCTCTATAGCAAATGGACTAGATCAGGTTGCAGACTTTATGCAATATATCAGTTTTATGAAAATGCAAAAAATAAGCCATGAGTCAACAAGAAAACTTCAAGACAAATATGAGAAAATGCTTGTATCACCTTATTTTGCAAGGATGGATTTTCTTGAAAATGGAGAGCTAGAAGCCGAGAAATGTTATATTGGTGTTTCAAACCTCATTAATGATAAGCTTGATTTCCTAATATATGATTGGAGAGCACCGATTTCTAGCATGTTTTATGATTGTGAAATGGGGGATGCTAATTACGAATGTCCTGAAGGAGTTATAGAAGGGAAACTTTTGCTAAAAAGACAGTATAAGATTAATAATGGGGAAATTCAATACATGTTTGATAGTAATCTTAAGATAGATGATGAAATGCTTCAAGATATTTTGAGTAAAAGTACCGATAGTAAGATGAAAGCCATAGTAACAACAATTCAAAGAGAACAGAATAAAGTAATCCGTAATGAAGAATATAAGACTCTGATTGTCCAAGGCCCTGCAGGAAGTGGAAAAACCTCTGTTGCCCTGCATAGAATAGCATATCTCCTATATAAACATAGAGAAAAAATAACACCTGAGAATATAGTAATATTTTCACCTAATGAAATTTTCAATGAGTATATCTCTAATGTACTACCAGAACTTGGAGAAGATAATATGTATCAGACAACATTTAAGGAGTATATGCATAAGGCCTTAGGTAGAGATTTTTTAAAGGAAGATTACTGTGAAATGATGGAGTATATTCTCACTTCAAAAAATCAAGCAGGCTATGAAAATAGAATTAATAATATAAGATATAAATCTACTATGGAATTTGTAAATATTTTAAAATATTATGTCACCTTTGTTGAAGAAAAGGATAGAGATTTCAAGGATGTCTTTTTTAGAGACCAGCTAATAGTTACATCTAAAGATTTGCAAGAACTGTTTTTTAAAGAGTATATTAGACTTCCTCTAAGAAAGAGGTTGAGAAAGATAAAGGAAAGAGTATTGTTTCTTTTAGATCCATATAAAAAAGAGAGGATAGATGAAGTTGTTGCTGAATTGGAGAAGAAAGGCTCTTATATAGATAAAATAGAAATATTTCAGGATAGTATGGTTATTGTAAAGGAAGAAATGAAGGCGTTATACCATGAAATCAATATAATGACAGAATTTAATCTAGTGAATATTTATAAAGAGCTTTTTGAGAAATTAGAGCTTTTTCATAGACGCTTAAACATTCCATACAATGAGGAGATAATAAAGAAAATAAAAAGTCATTCTTTAGAAAACCTAGAGGCTCAAAATCTTAATTATGAGGATCAAATTATAATTTTATATTTAAAAATTGTGCTAGGAGATATTTCAAAAACCTCTGAAATTAAATATGTAATTATTGATGAGGCTCAGGACTATACACCACTTCAGTATGAAATATTTTATCAACTATTTGAATCTGCAAATATGACTATACTAGGGGATTTAAACCAATCCATTAATCCATTTATGAATGTAGGTGATTATAAAAATATCATTAATATATTCTCTCAAAATAATACTTGTGTAATAAATCTAAGCAAGAGCTACAGATCTACAAAAGAAATTACCGAGTTTTCTAGAAAGCTACTTAATGATGAATTCATTGATGAAGGTATACAGAGAAGTGGAGATAAGCCTTTGGTCATTGAACTCCCAAATGAAGCAGCTATAAAAGAAAGACTTCTTCAGGATATAAACATATACAAAGAGAGAGGATATAAATCTATTGGAATAATAACAAGAACTATGAGGGAAGCAGATGAGGTGTATAGTTTTCTAAAAGATAAAGTTCAAATTAAGGCCATAATGAAGGATGATGATGAATATGTTAATGATACCTTGTTAATACCAGCATATCTTGCTAAAGGTTTAGAATTTGATGCTGTGCTTATTTATAATGCAGGAAATGAGAATTATTGCTGTGAAGAGGAAAGGTTGCTATTCTATACTGCCTGCACTAGAGCTCTTCATGTTTTATCTATATACTATTCAGGAAAGAAAACACCTTTTCTCGAGGAAAATATTGTGATTTGATAAATAATATAAAAAAAGGATATCACTTTTTATAAAGTGATATCCTTTAATTTTATTCCAAGCAACTCAATAGCTATTTTGGTTACAGTATGATTACAAATATCACAATTTCGTTACAGTTTTATGGAATGTGAATATTATGAGTATTGAAGTACTAATAATATTACAGGAATGGAAAAACATGTTATGTTTTAATGTATTTGATTCAGTGTTTATCTATCTTTAGAAAAAAAGGAGAGTGTTAGAATGAAAAAAAGAGAGAAGTATAGAATAGTTATGTCTTATGTATTGGCATTAATCTTGTTATCATCACTAGTTGTTTTTCCAGATTCAGCTTATGGGCGAAATAATGCGAAAAACATGGTTGCCATCAAAACATTTAATGGATTATATCTATGTGCTGAAAATGGAGGCGATGGGCAATTAGTAGCTGATAGGGAGAACATAGGTGAATGGGAAACCTTTGAAATGATTGATCTTGGAAAAGGATATATCGCATTGAAGGGGAATAATGGTAAATATGTAAGTGTCTCCAATGATGGCAAAGATGTTTATGTAGATAGTAGCAGAATAGATAAGAGACAAATATTTCAATTATTAAAAGTGGATAGTAAAGTAGCTTTTAGAATCCAAAACAAGACATATCTCTGCGCAGAAGATGGTGGTGGAGGAAAAGTAGTCGGAGATAGAGAGACTATAGGGGAATGGGAAACCTTTGAATTGATAAAAATTCAAGACATTAACTCTGATAAATGTAATTTAACAGCAGTATCTAACGACAAGAATGTTACATTTACATGGACCAAACCAGCTAATACAAAAAACATTATAGGATATAATCTTTATAGAGGAACTTCTCCAGGGAAGCAATCATCTACACCTGTGACAGATTTCCCTATAGAGAGCACATCTTATACTGATAATAACTTAAATAGTGGAGTAACATATTATTATGTATTAAAGGTAGTATATAAAGATAAAACATTAGGAGTTGCTTCTAATGAAGTATCAGTATTGTTGAAATCAGCAACAACATTAAGCGCAAGAATAGAAGAAGATGGTATTGGCCTATACTGGACGAAACCAACTAATACAAAAAACATTATAGGATATAATCTTTATAGAGGAACTGCTTCAGGAAAGCAATCGAATATACCTATTACAGATTTTCCTATAGAAGGAACATCTTATATTGATAGGAATATTGATAATAATATCACTTATTATTATACTTTAAGGGCTGTTTATAGGGATAATACTCTTGGAGAGTTATCCAATGAGGTTGCTATTAAATCTAATTTATATAATAGGAATATTGTACTGGAAGTAGGAAGCAAGTATATGGTTGTCAATGGACAAAGGAAAGAGATAGATCCTGGCAACGGAACTAAAATGGTCATAAAAAATGGTAGAACCTTCCTTCCTATAAGAGCAGTTATTGAATCTATGGGTGGAACAGTAGAATGGGATCAATCAGCAAAAAAGGTTAGTATATATTTAAGGAATAAAAACATTCAACTATGGATTGGTGAGAAAACCGTAGTAGTTAATGGCTCATATATGGAAAGTGATGTGGCACCGTATATTTCAGATAGCGGTAGAACAATGTTGCCTCTAAGATTCATCACGGAAAATCTTGACTGTAAGGTAGACTGGGATGGAACAACAAAGAAGGTAACCATTAGAATGGATAATTAGACAATGAATAAAAAGGGAACAGCTTTAATACTGTTCCCTTTACTAAGGCTAGATTACTAGAATTAATTATCTTCCATAACAGCTTGAATGCAACTGTCTTTTAGATGGTCTTCATTAGGGCTAGGGTGCTCTACTGCAATATGTGGAGTAGTCTTTGTTTCTTTGTTTATTGTAGCATCAGAGTTAAAGACCAGCTCTCTACTATAGGTAAATATGTATCCACCATAGGGAGCATTATCCATTGGGATATCTGCAAAGTTCATTCCTCCACCTGTGGTCTCTCCAATTAATGTAGCGAAGCCTGTATCTTTGGCAAAGGCTGCAAACTTCTCAGCAGCAGATGATACCTCTTCATCTACTAATAAATATACCTTACCCTTAAAACCTACACTTTCCTCAGGAATTATTTCAATTGAGTTAGCCTTATAATATTTGAAATCAGCTTTTACCTCTGGTGGAAATTGTTCAAGGATTTTCTCATCTAAATCCCTGACAGAAGCAATACCTGGAACTTTGAAAGGATCATGTATTGTTCTAGCAGTATTTTTAAAGAAAGAATAATACTCTGCACTATGTACATCATTTATGAGCAATTTTACAATATTCATCCAGTAGTCATCAAAGCCACCACTATTTCCCCTAATGTCGATAATGAGCTTATCAAAGTCCTTTACTTCCTCTAAAAAGCTTTTAATCTTAGGGTAGTCTTCCTCTACATGGTAATGGGACATTGCTTTAAGTTTCATATATGCTAGTTCATTCTCAACTAGCACTTCTGTATCTAAAACAGGCCCATTGTGGAATATGAAGTCATTACTGGGATCCAAGTCAAAAGTCCAGTCAAAATCATATCTAGCCAATGATCTTTCATAATGGAAAATTTCCCGTCTTTCAGGATAATAATGCTTATAATATCGTCTGTACATATCCCCTGTTAAAATATATGTATTATCATCATTTAATTCTTTTAATATGTTGTTTATGGCTGCAATAAATTCTGTATCATTATCTGTATTTCTAATAATTCTTTTATATCTAGCTTTATTATCTAACCAATCCATCTTGTCTTGTCTTTTATTCACTTCAAAGAAAGCATATTGCTCCTCTAAAGTTTGATATATGTACTCGAAATCCTTCAGCTTTTCCTTGTTTGAAAATCTCGCATCTATTATCCCATAATTAGATGTATTTTCTGCCTTTGTCTGAAATACAGCTCTACTGTTATAAGCTCTTTCTATGACAATTATTGATAGTATTACTGATGCTGCAATCTTGATATTCCTTCTAACTATTTTTTTTCTCAAAGTCCCCACTCCTTTTCTTTATAGATGTATCTATGCCCCTGTACATAATTATAGATACTTAAAGTTAATAGTATATTAAAACATGAGATTTTTCAACTATATTCTGTAAAATGTTAATAGAATGTTTAAAAAATTTCACATTATCTATAATATCAGAAAAATACCACCTCAATAAGGTGGCATAATTTTATTAATCAAATACTGGTCCTTCAAGTATTGGATTCCCTATATGATTAGAGAATGATTCAGGTCTAACGGAGACATTTATATTGGGCAATGTGCCACCGAAGTCTAAGAAAGTTGTAGCAACCCAGTTTCTTTCATCTTCAGTCGGTATTAAAGTTAATGTTGCTAAAGGATCTGATGAACCTGTTGCTGTAAGAACAGCCACATATATATCATATGGGCCAAAAATACTTGGTCTAGGCAGGTTGATACCTAAGATTGTAACTCGTTGAATAGGCGGAGTAAACTCAGTTATCTCAAATACAGAAACCCCTGCTATAAAAAGCTGTTCAGCTGGGCCTACAGGTATTAGTGAATTAACTACAATAAAATCTTCTTCTTTAATTCCTTCCAATTGAAAATCTTCCATATCATGCACCTCCTTCAATATATATTATGTAATTTAAAGTAAGAGGTGATAGAATCAAAGCAAACATTTCTATTCATTGGTTTTAATGAAGATGATGATATTGGCTCTTATAATAGCATTTACCATGAATGCTTCTTTTTGAATACTGGAGCAGTAGAACTAGAATATAGAAAATTTGCTCCAACATAAAAGGTCTTATTATAATATTTGAATTATAATAAGACCTTTTATAAGGATAAGGAGATCTATGAAAAAATGAAATTAGCGTTATTCTAAATTTACGATTTTCAAATCCAATTCTTGCAAGTATTCTATTATCCTTGGTAGGGCATCAATGACAGCTTGAGATTCATGGAGGAGGATAATAGAACCAGATATATCTGAGTTTTTAATAGAATTAAAGATCTTATCTGCATCACGAGTTTTCCAATCTTCAGGGTCATTATTCCAAAGGACTAATTTGTATTCATGACCATATACTAAATCTTTAACCTGTTTATTTATAGATCCATAGGGAGGTCTAAAAAGAACTACTTCATCATCTATTATTTCTTCAAGTAATTCTATAGACTGTATAATTTCATTTTTCTGATTTTCATAAGAAAGGGTTTTCATATCAACATGATTCATCGAATGACTTCCAATTGAATAGCCTTTAGATTGAATAGACTTAATATAATCAGGATATTTCTTTGCACTAATTCCAGTAAAGAAGAATGTACCTCCTACCTCATATTCATTTAATACATTCATGATATCAATTGAGTATTGTGAAGGACCATCATCAAAGGTAAGGGCGACCTTTCCATGTGGAACCTTGTATATCATCTCATCATTATCAAGAGTAACAGAATGCGGAGTAGGTTTGTTTATTTCCTCAATTAATGGACCCTCAGTTGATAAATCTTCTTTATCCGATAAATCAATCTCGGTAATAGACTTTTCTTCGTGTAAGTCCACAGTAATACCGGAATTTATAGATTGAGCAAGGACCCCTTCATTAGTTCTAGCTTTATTTATATAACCTTGGTTGAAATAACTAAATAATATTATCAATACTATACTAGAGGCAATAATAAGCATAGGAGTAAATTTGATTTTGCTTTTCTCAAGTATTTCAGATATTGTATGTATTTCTTTCGCAACAGGTTCTTCATTGATTTCTTCTAAGGTTCTAGATATAAAATTTAGATTGTCCAACTCATGAATATCTTGGATGTTTTTTATAGTAGTTAGCATATCTACAAAATTTTCCGAGCATGAAAAAGATATCTTGTCACTATATTCAAGATATGTCTGAGTTAATGTAGCAATATTTTGCTCCTGTAGTTTATCGAAAGAATGATTAAATGATAATCTATATTTATATTTATTATCTAATTGAATAATAGAAGTTAGTTGATTTGCAGTATATTCGTCAATTTCGCAAAACAATTCAATATCTTCTTCGAAAGAGAACATAGTATGGAGATAGTATTTGTCAGATTTAATCTCAATCCCTTTTAATTCAAGTAGCTTTCCGTGGTAGGCTAACATAGGAAGCCTCCTTCCTTAATTGTATATTAACTGAAGTAGTTCTTTATTTTGAATCAGATGAACTAGAAGAGCTTGTCCTTGTTGAGAAAGAAAAAGACATTCTTTCTGTAAAATCATTGATAGTTTTCATTAATTCAGATTTTTCATCAAGGATTTTTTGATACTGTTGCACATATTGTTGATTCTCTGTTTCTAGACTTCTAATGACTTCTTCAAGATTACTTATCTTTATCATGCTCTGGTATTGAGCATTCATAGACTCTTCATTAAGTTTATTGTATTTGTTAATCTCCGTATCTAGTTGGTTGGAAATTGTTTCATACTCTACATTTGAGTTATTTTGGTACTCTTTATAATCTTCAAGTAGCTGATCATAGCTCATTTGTTTACTTGTTAAACTACTTTCTAACCCATGAATTTCTTTGATTTTCTCCTGCAAAAGTTGCTCTTTTTTCATTAAATCTTGCTTAATACGATTAATTGTTTCATTAGCAACCTCTAGCTTATCTACAAGTCCATTGTTTTTATAGAGTATTAGTTGGCGATCTTTTAGCATGTTTTCAAGAGAAACAATAGCATCTAATACTACCTTGTCTTGGTTTTCTTTTGAAAATAATGGATTATTGTTTTGTGCGTCAGCTTGCTCCATTTCATTTGGATTTGGTGGTTGTTCTCCGTTCATTGTGTTGCCAATTTCAAACTGTTGATCTGCACTATCCTGCTGACTCTGATCATTGTTTGCAGATTTAAACCAGCCAACTCCCATTTTTTTTGTTTTTTCCTTGTTCACAAACTCATCCCCCTATATGAATAGTATAATATTAATTAATAAGTCAACTATATATGGATAAATTACAAACCGTACAATAATATAGAATTCATATTATAATATAAGACTCCTATAATAATTCTAATCTTATTAGCTGTCAATGTCAAGAATTGTCAACAAAAGTAGATAATTATACTGAAAAATTAAGAAGGTTAAAAGTTAATTTGATATTTTGTATGATTATTATTGGGTATAATCATACCATAGCATAAATACACAAGGAGAGATCAGATGAAACTATATAAATTATTATTTATCTCATTAGGAGTAGTTTTTACTGGAATTGGCGCTATTGGAGTTGTCATACCCGTATTACCAACTACACCATTTCTAATATTAGCATCCATGTTTTTCGTAAAGGGTTCTGAGAAATTTGATATATGGCTTAAGAGCACAAAACTATATAAAGCTTATGCAGAGGATTTTATCAAAGACAGATCCATGACTTTAAAGAGAAAGGTAGGCTTAATGATGCTTTCAGATTTTATGTTAGCATTTCCTTTAATAATTTTAGATAGTATTTATATTAAAGTATTTATAATATCAGTGGTAATCTTTAAATATTATTATTTCATTTTCAGAATAAAGACTAAAAGAACTTAGTCTTTATATTTTTGTAAACAAATTGTAATTTTAAGGCCTAGTAATCTATGGTACAATATAGATACTTATACTAATTGCAATTAAAGGAGAAATTATATGGGAAAATCAAATAATAATTATAAGATTATTGCATTGGCAATGGCTGTAGTTTTTATATTCAGTGGAAACTTTGTTGATAGGTCATATGCTGCCAGTTCCATTAGGCTTGTAGTAGATGGAAAAGATATGACATCTTCGGTTAGTCCAGTTATAGAGAATAGTAGGACTTTAGTACCGATTCGATTAATCTCAGAAGAACTAGGGGCTACTGTAGAATGGGATAATGATAATCGAACTGTTTTGGTAACAAAAGGAAATAAATCAATTTTCTTGAGGATCGACAGTCATTTAGTAGAATATAATAATGGAGAATCCTATGAATTATCTGATGTGGCACCAAAGATTATCAATGGAATTACTTTTGTTCCTTTGAGATTAGTAGGTAATGCCCTTGAAGTGGGTATTGATTGGGATCCTGTAAAAAAATATGCATATGTTGACTCAAGCTTCAAATCAGAGGTTACTCCATTTTTTGATGTAAATATAATATCTCACAATGAAGGACAAACAGTAAATGGAAAGACAACACTTCGGATATTAGCATCTAGCCAATATGAAAAAGATGGAAATGAAATAAGATTTCTTTTATTGGACCCTAGTACAGCAAAGGGTTTTGTAATAGCTAGAGGAGAACAAATCAATGGAAGTTATACATGGCTACCAAAGATAGAAGAGAATGGAAAAAAAGTATTAGTAGCAGCTATTTATGATAAAAATGGAAAGTTCATAGCAGGAGATACTATAGGAGTTAATGTTAATGTGCTTCCAAAGATTGCTATAAACGGTATATCAGAAGGTCAAATAATCAACAATAATATTGAAATCAATCCTGATGTAAATTTTGTAGCAGCTCATGTAAAGTATGAGATTACAAATTTAAGCAAAGGAACAACTACTATAACAGAAGAACAAGATCCATTTGGACCATATAAATGGGATTTAAAATATGAGGATAACGGTAGTTATTCTATAAAGGCTATTGCCTATGATAAGAATTCTAATCCATATCCAAGTGAAGCTGTAAATGTTCAAGTAGCTTTAAATCAGAAATTATCTTTAGCAGGGATACCTTCTGGAAATAAAATAGACAAGCCTGTTTCATTAATAGCTTCAAGGAATTTCAATGCAAATGAAACAGAGTATTTAATGAGAGATTCAGTTACAGGAGTGATGACTACTCTTGATAAAAGACCATATGGAAGCTATGAATGGTTTCCAGGAGTAGAATATTCAGGACAAAAGGAATTAATTGTTCGAGTAAAGGATACTAGTGGAAAGGTTTTAGAGAGTAACCCAGTCCAAGTTACAATAGATGGTACTCCTAAGGTATTGTTAAAGGGAGTTGGACCAAAGCAAGTAGTCACAGGTCAAACTAAGATAAATATAATCAGCAATGTAAAATTAGAAGGCGTAAATTACACTTTATTAAATTCTAAAACTGGAGTAAAAAAGGTATTGGGAGCTAATATTGACCCATTAATTGAATTTAAATATACTCCTACTAAGGATGAAATAGGGAATGTAGCTATTCAAGCTGAAGGGATATACCAAGGAAAGAAAATATTAAGTGAATCAATTTCATTTAGAGTATTTTTAGGTGAAACCTATGGTCCTAAACCAATTATTGAGAAGGATAAGTTTTTAGGATTAGCTTCTGGTCTAGCTAAGACAGCTAGGGAGAAAACTGGAATGTCTGCAGCATTTCAAACAGCCCAAGCTATTTTAGAGACAGGTTGGGGACAAAGTGTACCAGTAGATAAATATACAGGAGTTTTATCTTACAATCTATTTGGCATAAAGGGAAGTGGAACTGCTGGATCTGTTACATCTAATACATGGGAAGTATATAATGGAGTGACATATAGGGTGGATGCAGACTTTAGAGCCTATAAAAGTCCAAGTGAAAGCTGGGCAGACCATAAGGAATTCCTCCTAACTAGAGAAAGATACGAACCGGTGAAGCAAGTAATGCATGATCCTGCTCAAGCTACATGGGCAGTAAAAAGAGCTGGATATGCAACAGATCCGCTATATTCTAGTAAACTTATGAATATAATTAATCGATATAATTTACTAGAACTCGATAGAGTAGGGATTTAGTCTATTACCCCCTAATCTCAAGAAAAATGAGATTAGGGGTTTTTGTTTTTTTGAAAAACATTTTAACAAATTACATATTTTGCATGGTGTTAAATGTTTTATTATACAATTATTTGTCTATACTTTAATGAACTTGGAAATAAAAGTATTAAATAAATTTATATCGACAACTGAATTAAACAAATAGTGACAGGGAGAACTGTTATAATTGTTAACAAATCAAAATAATATAATATTAATCTAAAGGGAAACTGAGATTCATATGTTAATTCTGGGCGCCTGACATATGATGAGTTATTGGCGCAACCGACCTAATCTGTATAAGATATTTATAGATTAGGTTTTTATTTTTGTAATATGGAAATAATTATTGGAAATTAGTTATATTTTATCAATATACTACAAATGTGGAATATATTGGATTAGATAAATGATAAATGCATATAATATGGGGAGGGATGGAATTGTTATCTGATATTGTAACAAATGAGGTTTCCTTCTTAGGAGAAAGGCTAGAAGAGTCGCGAATTTTATTTATTTATAGATATATATCATTGTTTATAACTTCCATATTTTATTTTATGAATCACTCTGAACACTTAATCGGTAAGACGATATTCATACTAATCTGTCTAACTATATCAGCTATAATACTATCTTATCTCTATCTAATCTATGAGGATTCAAAGAAAAATATTATGATTTTGCTACTAATAGAGACCGTAGGAAATTCTATATTATTGATCCCATCAGGTGGAATTAATAGTCCATTTATTTGGTACACTCTCAACACTATATTAATAAGCTCAATATTTTTAAAAGCCAGATATTTTTGGATTAATCTTTTCTCATATATATTAATTATTAGTATATTGGCTTCATTTGGAGTTAATTATGACTTAAATGTATTAAAGTTCATAAAGGAAGAGTCTAATCTTATACTAAGCTTTATAATGATAATTGTAGCTGTTCAGGTATGGTCTATATTTGTGAAAAAGACAAAAGAAAAAAGTATTAGACTTGAAGAACTAAACAAGCAATTGGAATCTGCAAATGAAAGGATTATAGATTCAATGAATCATATAACAGCACTATATCAATCCGTTAATATATTGAGCAATCAAGGAAATAAGGAAGGATTAATAAAGTTATTATTTGAGCACATAAAGAAAATCACAAAAACTAAGACCCTATTCTATTATGATATATTAGAAGATTCAAATAAAATCATATGGGAAGGGGATAATGATCTATTAGAAGATTTAAAAGATAACATTACTAAAGATTTAGATAATATGCTGAAATGTAATAAGCCAATGGAAATCTGCATTTCAGATACTAGATTTGTGTTATTAACAGTGAAGTCCATTTATGGTAAGTTTGGTATATTTGGATTAGAAACTATGAACCAAAAAGAAAGCATTACATATAAAAATAATATATATCAACTTCAATTTCTATCGGAACTGGTATCTATAGCCTTTGAGAGATTGTATCTAGAGGAAATAAATGAGAGATTATTAATCACTGAAGAGCAAAATAGAATAGCAAACGACTTACATGATAGCGTACTACAAAGACTTTTTAGCATGTCATGTGGAATATTTGCATTAATGAAAAACCTTGAGAAGTATACAACAGCAGATATGGAAGAGGAACTAAATATAATTAGAAATACAACAGATACTGTAATGAAGGAGTTGAGAGCCAAGATATATGGTCTTAGCTGGAAAAAATCTGGAAGTAATAGTTTTACTACTGATATTAAGAAATATATAGATGATATAAAGAAATATAATAATATAAATATCCCATTTTCTATTATAGGAAGTGAGGAATTATTATCATGTAAGCAGAAAAAAGCATTATATAGAATCATATGTGAAGGAATTGGAAATGCAGTTCGTCATGGGGAAGCAAAAAATATTGAAGTAAATTTAAATATAAAGTCATCGGATACATTACTACTTATAGTAGATGATGGAACAGGATTTGACTTAGTTAAAGCTATGGAGCCTAATAAAAATGGTCTAGGTATGCAAAATCTATATCAATTAACGGAATCACTCCATGGAGAGATAAGGATTGATAGTAGCATAGAGAGTGGCACTAAAATAGACATTAGAATACCTAATAATGTAATGGTAATGAAAAAGGAGGAATTAGCCTATGAAAATTCTTATAGTTGATGACCATCCCTTAGTCAGAAAAGGGATAGTATCTACCTTATCCTTTGAAAAGGACATTGATGTAATTCTTGAGGCGTCCAATATTGAAGAAGCCCTAAATGTAATAATGAGAGAAATACCTACATTAGCTATAGTAGACCTAAATCTTGGTAACAGAAATGGGCTAGAAATAATTGCTAAGTCTAGAAACAAAGGAGTAGCAACAAAGTTTATTATTCTTACTTCTTCTATAAGAAAAGAAGATTTTAATAGAGCAATGGAAGTAGGAGTAGATGGATATATACTAAAGGATGCTTTTGCAGAGGATATCCTATATGCAATTCATGTAGTACTAAGGGGTAAACAGTTTATTGCTCCAGAAGTAATTAATTATCAATCTAAAGCCTCGATTGAAACCAATGGTTTTAATGAACTAACACCTAGAGAAAGTGATGTACTTATAGAATTGGGCAGGGGATTAAGTAACTATGAGATAGCAAAAGAGCTTTTCATATCTGAAAATACAGTAAAAAAACATGTTAGCAATATCTTATCAAAACTAGAATTGAGCCATAGAACACAAGTAGCATTGCTAGTAAATAATACAGCTAATTTTTAATTTGGAGGGCGATTTATTTGAGTAGAAGGAGGAAGCAAAGAGGGAGTAGCAAAAAATCCATTATCTATATAGGCATGATAATGATCTTGAGTTTTATTGGTATTGGATATGGAGTGTGGAGCGATAATTTGAATATGGATATGTCAGTTGCTACAGGGAATATAGATCCTAATATCCTAGGTAATTATAGCAATGATCAAATAAGTATAGAATTATCCCAAGATAATAAAACACTTTATGTATATGGGGATATATATCCAAGCTTTAGGGATAATATTCCATTGGACATCATAGATAGAGGAAGTGTACCTGTTGCTTTATATAATGTTGATATAACAAGTTATAATTCAATTGCTGAATTAGAGGAAATTGGTATAGTAAATAGATTTGATGGATTTTATAAGGATGCAGATACTATAATAAATTCATTTCTTTTAAACTTAGAGCCGAAAAACGATTATAAGGGAATACCCACAGACAGTTCAGCAAGTATTGATATAGTATATGACATTGAAGATGGACTTTCTGATATAGAGATGAAAATTAATACCATAGAATCAGAAGTTAATAGAGTAGAAGAAGAGATTAGTAGTCTTCAAGAAGAGCTAGACAGAATCAATAGAGTTGAACATCATAATTTTACCTATGAGCTCCAATTTGAACAAGGAATATAAATTTGCTAATTATTTGGAGGTATCAATATGAGAAAGAAGATAATCATAATCTCATTAAGTATTATGTCAGCATCAATTATCCTAACCAACGGATATGGAAAATGGCAAAAAGAATTGATGATTAAAGGAGATATTAATGTTATACCAGACCCCTTAGTTGTACGAGAACTAGAATTAGCCATAGAAGAAAGGCAAAAACAGGTGGAAAGACTATCTGAACAGCAAAAATTGTTGGAAGAACAAAGGTTATTAGAAGAACAAAGGTTATTAGAAGAACAAAGGTTATTAGAAGAACAGAGATTATTAGAAGAACAGAGATTATTAGAAGAACAAAGGTTATTGGAAGAGCAAAGATTATTGGAAGAACAGAGATTGTTAGAAGAGCAAAAGTTATTAGAAGAACAAGAAGATAATACGAAAGATTTAGAAGAAAGTGTAGAAGAAAAAGAAAAAGATAATAGTAATGATAAGGAAGATATTGAAATAGAAATTGATACATCTGATGAGAGTAAAAAAGAAATCATAATTATAGATCCTGAGCCAATGCCAATAGTGGAGCTGGATTCCATAATTATTGAAGAACCTGAAGATCTAGGGGAGCATCAATAATAATTATATCAACTTGATTAATTTTATTAAATGGGGGAGAAGTATGCATATCAGAGGGGAATTACTGCCTACAAGAAATACAAGAATGAGATGCTTTATACTTATTGTTTTAATCTTATCCATTTACCTATTGGGAAATTCTCCTATTACTAAATATATAGATAGTTTTAAACTAAACTTTGTAATAATGCCAATCCTATGGATTGGCTTAACCTATATCGTATGGAAATTTCCACATATTAAGGCTAAAGGGAAGTTAAAACAAAGACGATTTCTATACTTTTGGGCATTGAATTTTGCTATTATGTATATAATTATTTCTATTTTAGCAGGGGTTGTGGATGCATTAGGTAGAAGCCCATATAATCATTCATTAAAAGGAATATTGATGAATATTATTTTTGTAGGTTCAACATTGGTCGGAAGAGAATTTGTTAGGTCCTACCTTGTAAATAACTATACTAAGGAAGAGAACTACTTAGTATTCCTGCTAATAGCAATGCTTATGGCCATTACTAGCATCTCATCTAAAAGATTTATAGATGTACAGAGCTTTCAAGAAATCGTCAAACTTATAGCTCAATATATTGCTCCAGAATTTGCACAAAACTTGTTTGCTTGTTACTTGGTATTCTTAGGAGGACCATTGATTTCTATTATATACCTTGGATTAATACAAGGATTCCATTGGTTATCACCAATATTGCCAGATTTAAAATGGATAACTACAGGATTTATTGGAGTACTGTGTCCAATGTTTTTCATGATATCTATGCAAACAATTTATCTAGAATCATCAAAGGAAATTAAGTTAAGAGATAAAGATAAGGATGAAGATAGTCCTATATCCTGGATAATAACAAGCATAATATCCATAGGAATAATATGGTTTGCTGTAGGGGTATTTCCGGTGTATCCATCTGTTATAGCAACTGGTAGCATGGAACCTAGCATTAAACCAGGAGATGTTATATTGGTAAAGAAGATAGTAGACATAAAAGGGTTAAACAGTTTGAAAGTTGATGATGTAATACAGTTTAGGAAAGATAGTATTCTAGTATCACATAGGATCATAGATATAAATAATGATGAGAAAGAAGGCATTAGATTTAGAACCAAGGGAGATAATAATTCAAGTCCTGATATGGAACTAGTAAGACCAGAGAATATAAAAGGGGTAATAGTAAGTACAGTCCCTAAAATAGGATGGTTAACACTACTCATAAAGAGTGATAAAGATATAGATTTAGATGATATAGTTTATTGATATTGATATATACAGGGCTAAGACCCTGTTTTTTTGTAGAGAATTATATGTGAAAAGGAACAAATTGGTACTAAAGTACTAGGTGAGTAGTAAGTTTGTGCTAATGTTATTACTACTAAATTACAAACTAAAAGTATACTATGGCATGAAGTAATATAACATACAACAGCCTATAATCTTATATATAAGAACTAAGCAATAGTTCAAATAAAATTTAAACGGGAAAAGGAGAGATTTAAATGAAAAAAACAAAATTACTAGCATTAACACTTGTAGTGGCAATAATGATGATGGGTGCAGGTTATGCTGCATGGCAAGAAACATTAACTATTAATCACAATGTATCAACAGGTAATGTAGATGTAGATTTAGCAAATGGTAATGTAGCTGTATATCCTAAGGAAAATGCAACTGCAGTAGATGGATTAAATCGTATTGCAACAGTAGTTGGTAGTGAGCAAGAAGCAACTATAACATTAACTAACCTTTATCCAGGTGCAAAAGTAGTAGCTAATATTCCTGTAATAAACAATAGTACTATTCCTGTAAAATACTTATCAACGACTCCAAGTGGTGTTCCACTATGGTTAACAGTGACTGATGTATGTCCATCACAATTAGATGTTAATGGAACTGGAAATATAGTAGTTACAATGGTAGTAGGTGATGGTGTTGAAGAAGATAGCACTGCTACATTCATATTAACTCCAGTTTATGAGCAATGGAATAATTAATTTGATACAAATACTTTAATTATAAATAATTATTTCATAAATGGGAGTGGATAAAATGAAAAAACCAAGATTAATAGGGTTGACTTTAATTATAGTAGTTGTGCTAATGGGAGTTGGCTATGCAGCATGGCAAGAAACATTAACTATCAATGGCAATATAACAACTGGTGAATTAAATATGGAGTTTGTAGATAACTATTTTTATCCTTTTGGAATGACCTTCGATAATAAGATTTTGCAACGTGATTATTTTGGCCAGTGTAGTCTTGAACAAGATGAAGCAAATGATTTAGTTACAGTTACAATAAATGATATGTATCCTGGATCTACATTTAACTATGAGTTAAGAGCAAACAATATAGGTACAATACCAGCAACTGTAGATAATGTAGTTGTAGATTTAAGTAATACAGATGACTTGTTTGATGAAACAATAAGAGTTAGTGGATCAATACTTCATAGAAGAGAAGGTAGAATATTATCAATAAATAGATTATTTTTAGTTGATGTACCTTTAAATGAATTACAAACAACTTTAAATAATGGAATGGCAGGATGGGAAATAAAAATAGGTGACTATATAGTGTTTGACCTTCCACAAGGCGAAGATGATACTATAAACATTAGAGATGAAATTGCTAAGGTTATTCCAGGATATACTGCTGATACAACTAACTGTCTATTCTTCCATATGCCACTATCCGCAGGAAATGAAATACAAGATTTATCAGGTCAAGAATTTAGTATAAAATTTAACTTCAAACAATTCAATCAATAAGATTAACTAATCTATATACTAATAAGCAGAGTTCATCTCTGCTTATTTAAATTCAACAGGTTCAATTTCTAATCTTAAGTCAGTGTTACTATGACTCAATTTGTCGAAATAAAAATAAAGGAAATATGAATTTTATACAGAATATATACAGTAAGAGGGGTGTTTATCATGAAGAAAAATATAAACAAAAAACTAAAGAGGGTATTAATAGCAATTTTAGTAATTTTAATATCAATAAGTTCTTTTTTACTGTATAGAGAATTCAAGTATCCTAGCTGTGAGGAACAAAAAATTTCTTTATTCAACTACGATAATAAAGCTACTGCTAACTATGAAGTGTTTTTAAAGCCAAATATCCTATATCCCAGTAAAAGCCTAGGAGAAGGTGAAATTTACATAACTGAATTTGTAGACTTTATAAATACCACATTTGGCTATGAATTTAGCGGAAATAATGTAGCTGATATCCAGGGCGATTATAATATTATTGCTAGTGCTACAGGGTTTATTAAAGGAGAAGATAAAAGTGATATTATCATATGGGAAAAGGACTTTCGAATATTACCAAAAAAATCCTTCTCAAACAAAGGCAATACAGCAAAAATACAAGAAAACATATCATTGAAACTAGATGAGTACAATGAGTTCGCTAAGGCAGTCATAGAGGCTTCAAAAATAAATACAAGCGTTAATCTAAATGTAGTTATGACAATTAATCTTCAGGCTAAAACCAATAACGGTACTATAGAGGAAGTAATTACTCCTACAATGATCATACCTCTAAATACATCAATGTTCCAAATAGGTGGAAATACTAATGTTGTAAAGCCTGGAGCCATAGAAGAAACAAACAAAGTCCAATTACCAATTAATAAAAACCAAGTAATATTTTTTATAATAATTCTAGGATTTTTTCTTATAGCATTGACTTATCTAATATTCTTCACAAAATCTGTACTAATCATCAAAGACCCATTACAAAAGAAATTAAAACTAATTTTTAAAAAGCATGGTGATAGATTTGTTGCATTAAGCAAAGAACCATTCATCAATAGTAATTATATAAATCAAGTTAAATCCATAGATGATCTAGTCAGAATTGCAGATGAACTATGTAAGCCTATTATGTATAAGTATAGTATAGATTATAGGGATATAGACAGATTTTATGTAATTAATGAGGATGAAGTATATATTTTATTAATAGATGACTACATTGGCAAAGAAGAAATTAAAATAGAATCTTAATAATCAAAAGTAGAGTTAAGTAACTCTACTTTTTGATTTAATTTATACTTACATATATGGATACTTCTTTAGTATTATTTAAACCATTAAAAAGTAGCAAATAAAAGTAATCCTAGTGATGGTGTGAAAATATTAGTAAATAGATATAATGTAAAGAATAAGTATTTGAGGATAATGGGGTGAATAAATTGATATGGAAGAATAAATTATTTAAGATTGTATTGCAAATATTAGTTCTTGTAATAGTGGGTTATTTTGCTACAGGAATAGTTCAATCTACCTTTGCAACTAATACAGATAAAAATCCTAATGTCTTAATAAGTATCAATGAAAATGGGAGCATATCTCAAAGTGGGAGTCTATTTGGAGAGGAATTATTATATCCAAGCACCATAGAAGATGGAGAGAAAGGAATAGGTAGCATTAGTGGAGTAATCCGAATTAACAATCAATATAAGAAAATAGATGTTAACAATTTAGGTCTGGGATTAATAGGTGAGCTACAAATTGGAAATAGTTATCCAAAGGATATAGTCCTTAACTCTTTTTTAAACAATGTAAAGGTAAAAATACAAAAGGGAGTTCTGTTTTCTTTTGATAAAACTATAATTAACTATACTAGTCTTAAGGATGTTTTGTATGCTGGGAATGATGAATATAAAGGATTTGTACTCGAACCTGAAAATAGATTTAGTATAGCTAGGGGTAGTACAGTAGATTTAAAATATACTTTGATGATGGATAAGGAAACAGGAAATGAACTTCAGTCAGTAACTGCAAATATGCCAATTTACATAAATCTTTATGAAAATCATATCATAGATGGTGGGGACGATAATAATGGTGGTGGCAATGATTATCATAATGATGATGAAGTAGTTTTAGTTGATGAGCCAATACAAACAGATCCACCTCACTGGGCTCATGATTGCATCATAACACTGTTAAATCATGGCATTATTTACGGATATCCACATGAAGACATGACAATAGAAAACTATAGGAATGGTATTGTAAGTCCTGTTAGATATGTTAATGAGGCGGTAAGGCCTGATGAATATGTTACTAGAGCAGAGGCTGCCGTATTAATAGGCCGTGCATTAGGACTGCAAGAAGGGAAAGCATTAATAACAGGCTATATAGACCATATTCCAAAATGGGCTAGAGGATATATAATAGCTACAACAGAGGCTAATGTATTCAAAGGCTATCCTTTTAGACTATTCAAGGCAAACAACAATATTACCAGGGAAGAAATGATAGCTGTTTTAACAAGGGCTTATAAAATTAAATTAGAAAATACTAATTTAGAACTTCCTTTCAAAGATAAAAATGAAATTAGTAAATGGGCAGAGGAAAATGTAAAAGCAGGATATGAAAAAGAAGTAATAGTAGGATATCCAGATAATACTTACAAACCTAAAAATAATATTACTAGAGGAGAAACCTTTACAATTATTTGTAAACTCATGGGATTACATGATGAGCATACTGTAGGATTAGAGGATTAAATATTTATATATAAATTGGGGATATAGTCATGCACAGAACAAGGTAGAGTAAAGATTACTCTACCTTGTTCTATTCTGGACCACAAATATAGTCTCTATCTTGACCAATAAAATGATTACAAAATTATGTAATAATTCTAATAATAATGTTATAATTGTATTAAATATATCGAGGATTCACGATGAAATAGGGGGGAAGATGCATGGGAGCAATATCAGTATCAAAAATAATAGTTAAAGAAGTGGCTAATGACATTGATATCAAGGAGTTTGTTAATCTTCCATTTAGATTGTATAGCAAAGATGAGCCTTGGGTACCACCTATAACTAGTGATTTTAAGAAGTATATTATTGGTGTAGGAAATTATTTGAATCAATCTGGCCCTAACACTAGGATTTTAGCTTATGATAATGATAAGGTGGTTGGAAGACTTTTAGTTGGTATAAATGAGCATATAAATCATGCAAAGGGCTTCAAAGAAGGATATATATCGTTGTTTGAATGTATAAAAGACAAGGAAGTAGCGTTTTTAATGTTGGATTTTGCTGAGTCTTGGCTATCTGAGAGAGGAATGACTTTGATAAAAGGACCACTTTCTCTACCAGGTGGAGACGATTGCAGGGGTTTTATTATAGACAATTTTACAGATGCCACATCTGTCATGAATACATATAATAAGAAGTATTATAATGATTATTTCGAAGAATATGGATTTGAAAAATATCTTGATTGTTATGCATATAAAAGTGATATACATAATGATAATATATCTAGATATGAGAAACTAGTTCCTTATGCAATGAAAAAACATAAATATAGAGTAGACAGAATTGACTTGAAGAATATTGATAAGGAAATAAAAGATGTAAAGTCTATAATAGAAAGAGCTATGCCTGCAGAATGGGATGATTTTATTCCTCCAAATGATGAAGAGTTAGAGTTGATAAAAAAGCAAATTGTGCCCTTGGCTGATCCAGATCTTATCTATATAGCTAGGACAGAAGAAGGAGAGCCAATAGGATTTAATATATCTATCCCTGATTACAACCAAGTCCTAAGTAAATTGAAGGGCAAATTATTGCCATTTGGAATTTTTAAGTTTTTATATTATAAAAGAAAAATAGATGCAATTAGATTTTTTGTTTTATTTGTAGTACCGGAATATAGATTAAAAGGTGTATCATCTGCTATTTACTTAAAATCATATATAGCAGCTTTGGATAAAGGATATAAATTTGTAGAGGGTTCCACAATTTGGGAATACAATGATCCTATGATAATAGATATAGAAAAATATGGCGGTGTAAGATACAAGACTTATAGAATATACAAGAAGGAAATATAATAATAATTTTATCTTATGGTAATGGAATAATAAATTCATATGAAGACATAATAAAAATGTGGTTATATACTTATTAAAGTATAAATTATATTAAAATAAGGAGATAGAACATATGAAAAACAAGCCAAAGCCAGATGATAGAAGAGATAATGTAGATAAGATCCAATTTAATATTGACAATACTATTAAAAATTATAACTTAGCAGAAGAAATGATTGCAAAAACAGATGATGAAAAAATGAAGAAAGAGCTACAGGAGAAAAATGAAAGAAGAGAAGATGCCTTAAGCGGAATGAGAGAAGAAATCAGAGATGAAGCAATAGCTAAAAAGAATAACTATAAATAAGAATATGCGACATGGGATTCCATGTCGCATATTTTTTAGTGGATCATTTACACATTAAATCTAAATAATACTACATCTCCATCTTTCATTACATATTCTTTTCCTTCAACCCTTACAAGGCCTTTTTCTTTAGCAGAGGTCATATTTCCTCCATGAGCCATTAAATCATTAAAGGCAATTACTTCTGCTCTAATAAATCCTCTTTCCATATCAGAGTGAATTTTACCAGCAGCTTGAGGGGCTAAGGTATCTTTTTTTATAGTCCAAGCCCTAGATTCCATTGGTCCAGCAGTTAAGAAGCTAATTAATCCAAGTAGCTTATAACAAGCTTGAATTAGCTTGTCTAAGCCAGATTTTTCAACTCCTAATTCATTTAAAAATTCTATTTTTTCTTCATTATCTAAAAGAGAGATTTCTGCTTCTATTTGAGCACTTACCACTACAACTTCTGCATTTTCAGAAGCTGCATGTTCTTTAACTTTAGCCACATAAGGGTTATCAGCTCCGCCATTAGCTAAATCTTCTTCAGAAACATTTGTAGCATATATAACTGGTTTAGAGCTTAATAAATTAAATGTCTTTACTAATTCCATTTCTTCTTGATTTAAATCTAAAGTTCTAATGGATTTCCCTTCTTCTAATGACTTAATAATTCTTTGAATTATTTCCACTTCTGTTGCCATTGATTTATCAGATTTAGCCATTTTTTGTGATTTTTGTAATCTCTTTTCTAGTTGCTCCATATCTGAAAACATTAGTTCAAGATTAATGGTCTCAATATCCCTTAATGGATCAATACTTCCATCTACATGGACAACATCCACATCTTCAAAGCATCTAACCACATGAACAATAGCCTCTACTTCACGAATATGAGATAAAAACTTATTTCCGAGACCTTCTCCATTACTAGCTCCTCTTACAAGCCCAGCTATATCATAAAATTCAATAGCTGTTGGTAGAATTCTCTTTGAAGTATAAATTTCTGCCAATTTTTCTAATCTATCATCTGGTACTGCAACTACTCCTACATTTGGCTCTATAGTGCAAAATGGATAGTTAGCAGATTCTGCCCCAGCTTGAGTTATTGCGTTAAAAAGTGTACTTTTTCCTACATTTGGTAAACCTACGATTCCAAGTTTCATTAAATACTTCCTTTCTATATTAAAAATATACTATTGTAATTAATAATTAAAAAAATACTACACAAAAAAGAATTATATAACATAAAAGTTATAAGTGCAATGATAAGATTATGGAAGTGGGTATTGTAATAAATTAATAATAGAAATTCTATATTCCTATTGCATTTCAAATCTAATTAATATATAATAAAAATAAAAAAACCGACTAGTCGGTTTGTAGGGGTGTACTATGTCTAATAAAGATAGTGAAAAATCTATTACTAAAAAAGAAATAATCATTCAACATGCCTTTGACCTATTTGCTGAGAAGGGATATTCAGATACATCTATAGATGATATCGTAAAGGCATCACGCATAAGTAAAGGAGGAATCTATTATTATTTCCATAGCAAAGAAGAAATATTTTTAGAAATTGCAAGGGAGCGATTAAGGCAAAGAAATAGTCTAACTAAAGAATCAAATAATACAATGTCAAATAGGGAAAAGATAATCAATTACATTAATTGGACCCTGACAGGTTTTTTTGAAGAGAAAATTCAAAAGATGTCTCGTTTTACATTTGAATTCTGGTCTGTACTTGCTAGAAATCCCAGCATGTCAGATAAAGCAAAAGAAAGATATAAATTATTTTATGATGATTTAGCTGAGATTTTGCAGCAAGGAGTTGAGAGTGGAGAATTTAAAGAAGATATTGATATAGCATCAATGGTTTATATTATTTTATCTACAATGGATGGTATTGGATTTGTTAATTCTGTCATGGGCATTGGTTTGACTCATGATATAGTTGAAAACTATATAGATATGATATTAAGAAAGATTGATAAAGGGGATTAAAATGATTATATATGATTACTGTAATAATGTTGAGTTTGAGAAGGTGCATGAAGCATTTCAGATAGGATTTTCAGACTACATGATAAAATTAGAGCTATCTAAGGAGGATTTCTTAAAACGTTTTTTTGGACCAGAAGGCAATAGATTAGAGCATTCATTTATAGCACTAGATGAAGGAAAACCTGTTGGTGTAATATTAGGAGGCATAAAGGAGTATGAAGGGGTGAAAACAATTCGTTGTGGAACTCTTTGTATACATCCTGATTATCGGGGGAAAGGGATAAGCAAAAATCTCTTTGATCTACATAAAAAAGTTGCGCTAGACAATGAATGTAAGCAAATGTTTTTAGAAGTTATTGTGGGCAATGATAGGGCAATAAACTTTTATAGAAACTTAGGGTATGAAAAGATTTATGACATAAAATATTATTCTCATAAAGACCCACATAGCCTACATGAGGAGATAGATAACTCTATAGATATTGAAGAAATAGCTTTCGACAGGGTTGTGAATTTATCAGTAGAAATTAAGGATATTCATGTAAATTGGCAAAATGATTTTGATTATTTAAAAAAGCTTGAAGGGCTGGTACATTATGGAGTCTATGAAGGCTCCAGATTAATAGGAGCTTTAAGTATAACTTCAAATGGTAAGATCTTCTTCCTCTGGACTGAGTCACAATTTCGCCATAGAGGAATTGCACGAAGTCTTATAACCAAGGCTGTTGATGATCTTAAATTAAATAATTTAAGTATAAGTTTTCCAAATAATGCTAGAATAGAAGGTTTTGTAAAAAGTATGAAGTTTCAAAGAGATAAAATATCTCAATATGAAATGTATTTGACTATTTAGTAGATTTAAATATGGGAGAGGGATGAGATGAGATCAATTAGAGAATTATCAAGTGAATTAGATTTCACTACTTTTGTAGAGATAGTAAGCAATGCTTATCCAGGGTTTAACATTGAGACAGAGGAACAAAAGAAAAGATCCGTAGAGAATTTTATGAAGGCTCACAAAGAAAATCCTTTTGTTACCTTATATGGGGTATTTGATGAAGATAAAATCCTTGCTGGCATGAGATATCATGATTTTAATATGAATTTATTATCAACAAAAATAAAGGTTGCAGGTATAGGACTAATTGCAGTAGATTTATTGCATAAAAAGGAAAAGGTTGCAAAAACCATATTAACTAATTTTATAGAACATTACAGAAACTTAGGAGTATCCATGGTTATGCTTTATCCATTTAACCCTGAATTTTATAAGAAAATGGGTTTTGGATTTGGAACAAGTATGAGCCAATACAAAGTAAAACCAAATAATCTCCCAAAGGGTAACTCCAAATCAAATATAAGTCATATAAATAAGGAAGATGCTAGTAAGTTAGTGGATTGTTATGCTAGGATTTATGAAAAGACTAATGGTCTTATTGAAAAATATGAAAGAGAATTCCAACTAATATTTAATAATCCTAAGTCTAAAGTAGCTGTATATGAGAAAGATAATGAAATCAAGGGATATACGGTTTATGAATTTAAATCCAGTGATGAAAATAATATTTTTACAAATGATATAGTGGTTAATCAATTATTATTTGAAGACCAAGAATCATTTATGGAGCTAATGACATTTCTAAACAGTCAAAGTGACCAGATACGACAGATTATTTTCAATATACAGGATGAAGATTTTAGATATGCTTTGGAAGACCCTAGGAATGATTCAAATAATATTTTAACACCAGTTTATCATGAATGTAGCACACAAGGAACAGGAATAATGTATAGAGTAATTAATACAAAATTAGTTTTAAGTGAGCTAAAGAATCACAATTTTAACAATGAGAGCTGTAGAGTGAAGATTACAATAAAGGATAATTTTGTAGATGATAATAATGGTAGTATAGTAGTTCATTTTAATAATGGATTTGCAACGATTGAAAGTGATAAGGAATATGATGTTGAAATAAGATTGGACATAGCTGATTTTTCGTCTCTAATCACTTGTGCAGTTAGTTTTAATAGCTTGTACAAATATGGAAAAGCATTTATTTCAGATGAATCTTATCTAAAAACAGTGAACAATATATTTGCTTCAGATGAAAAGCCTATTTGCTTTACTATGTTTTAATAGGAAAGGCTCTGTTTAAACCAGAGCCTCTGCCTCTAACTTTGTTATATTTCCTCTTTGATCATCTCATATAGCTCATCAGCCGTATCAGCCTGAATCAGTTCATCATCTACTAATGCAAAGGGACCAACTGCACAATCACCACAATATCCTAAGCAAGATTCCACTTCCACATCAAAATCTTCATCTCTTAATTTATTAACTATTTCCTCTGTTCCGTATGAAAAATTATTTTCGCAAAATTGAATTTTCGTCATACCTATCACTCCTTGTTTTATAATTATATATTTTTTATTATTGGTATTAAATCATCTACAGATATATTTTTATAATCTACACCTTCAAGACTAGTTCCTT
This sequence comes from Tissierella sp., assembly GCF_031460495.1. Lineage (NCBI taxonomy): Bacteria > Bacillati > Bacillota > Tissierellia > Tissierellales > Tissierellaceae > Tissierella > Tissierella sp. The sequence continues at coordinate 114,570 of NZ_JAVKTS010000001.1, forward strand.
TTTCAATGGCAGATTTTAAGGCAGGGGACGATCTAACATTTCCAACAACTATGGCACCTATGATTCTATTATTATCAATAAATATTTTATTATATATATTTTCATCAGATTTATCTTCTAATATAATATCCGTTGCATTACTTTCATCAACTATACCCATTGAAAATAGAGAAAGTCCAAATGCATTCAATGTTGTAACAGGGGTAATATAAGTATATTTAACATCCTTACCTGTAATATTATACCCTGCGACCTTTCCTTGACCTATGGCGATGTTCCATAGTCCAAAGATTGTATTATTGTATTCTGCAACATCACCAGCTGCAAATATCCCTTCAATATTTGTTTCCATTCTTTCATTTACTATAATACCTCTGTTAGTATTTATTGGAGTATCCTTCAAGAAATCTATATTCGGTCTTGTTCCAATGGAATAAACTATAGCATCAAATTCGTATTTTTCGCCATTTTTTGTCTTGAATCCTTCAACTTTATCTTCGCCTAATACTTCATACACTTCAGTATCAAGAAGAATTTTCACTCCAGATTTATTAATAGCATTTTCTAATATCTTAGAAGATTTCTCATCTAATTGTTTACGCATTAGCCTAGGAGAATGATGTAGGAGAGTAACATTCTTATCCATTTGAGATAATACCCAAGCAGTTTCTAGACCCTGTATTCCTCCACCTATAATTAATATATCATTATGATTTTTGAGCATATCCATTATATCCCATGCATCTTGAAGGGTTTTTAAGGTATATACACCAGATTTCTCAATTCCGGGAATTTTGGGTGCTACATTGTGGGAACCACTGGCAATTAGTAGCCTAGTATAGCTAATCAAACTATCATCAAATAGTTTTACTACTTTCTTGTCTGTATCTATTGAAACTACCTTAGTACCTATATATAGATTTACATTGTTATCATCATACCATTCCTTTTTCTGAAGTAGGATTTTATCCTCTTGCAGAGTAGACAACAAACCTTTTGATAATCTTACCCTATTATATGGATAAAATACTTCTTCCCCAAATAAATGTATTTCACTTCCTTGGTCAACTTCTCTTATAGACTTTATAGCAGTAAGAGCAGCTATGCCATTACCAATAATAATTATTTTATCAGGCATCTAATTTGCTCCTTTCATATATATTGATTTTAGTTTGCTACAATTATTTTTTAAAATACCCTATTTAATGTGTTAATAAACCGTTTTGTAGTTTCCATATTATGCAAGAAAGGCTAATGAACAAAAAACAATGGAGCAGGCTTGCGGCTGACAAGCCTAAATGATATATTAATACGGGGGTGTAAACTTGAAAGACAAAAAATATTTACCTATCATTTCGGCAATAATATATTCAACCATATTTGGATTTTCCTTTATGTTTACCAAAATAGGATTAGAAGTCATGACGCCTATGGAACTAATCTCATTTAGATTTTTATTGGCAGCTATGATAATGACTTTGCTTAAAGCCTTTAAGATTATTAAGGTAAATTTTAAGGGAAAGAATATTAAGATGATTTTACTAACATCTCTCTGTGAACCGGTACTATATTTTATATTTGAAGTATTAGGTGTAAGCATGACTTCAACTTCAGAAGCAGGTCTTATGATATCTTTAATACCTGTATTTGTTGCAATCTTTAGTATGATGTTTTTACATGAAAAACTTAAGCCATCTCAAATAGCTTTCATAATATTATCTGTAGGTGGAGTTGTTTTTATTAATATGATGAAGGATAAATTAAGTTTATCAGGTAGTATTTTAGGAATTGTATTTTTATTTATAGCTATAGTTGCTTCTTCCTTTTATAATATTGGGTCAAAAAAATCATCAGAAAACTTTACTCCAGTGGAGATAACCTTTGTGATGATGTGGGTAGGTGCCATTTCTTTTAATGGAATACTTACAGTTATTAATATAGCTAAAGGTACAATGGGAAGTTACTTTGCACCATTATCTAATAGTCAGTCTATAATGCCCTTATTATATCTAGGGATTTTATCATCTATAGTTGCTTTTTTTATGGTAAATTACACCATATCTAAGATACCAGTATCTCAATCAGCTGTATTTGCTAATCTGTGTACCATAGTGTCTATTTTTGCAGGAGTAGTTATTTTAAAAGAAGCTTTTCACTGGTATGATTTTCTGGGAGCAGTCATGATACTTGTTGGTGTATGGGGAACTGTGTATTTTGGAGAGAAAGAAAAAATAGAAGAGGATATAGCTTCTCAATCCTTGTAATTAATTAATTTTTAATATAAACTATAGTAATCAATTAAGATTTAGATGGAGTGATCACAATGGAAGAAAAAGATAATGGTATAAAGGGAGAAGGCTGTGAAATTTTGGTGCCTTTTAATGAAAGAAAGCCATTAGCTGATATAGAGAGAAGTCTAATAAAGACTTATAGAAAGCATGTATGGGCAAAATTTATTAAAGCTATTAAGGAATATGAACTTATACAAGATGGAGATAAAATTGCAGTAGCCATATCTGGAGGGAAGGATAGCCTTATAATGGCTAAACTTTTTCAAGAATTATATAAAAATGGTAATCAGAACTTTGAGTTAGAGTTTATAGCCATGGATCCAGGGTATCATCCTGAGATAAGGACACTTTTAGAAGATAACTGTAAATACCTTGAGATTCCAGTTCATATATATGACGCAGATATATTTGCAGTAGCAGACAAGATAGCCAATGATTATCCTTGCTATATGTGTGCAAGAATGAGAAGAGGCTCATTATATACCAAAGCTAAGGAATTGGGATGTAACAAACTTGCCTTAGGGCATCATTTTAATGATGTAATAGAGACTACAATGCTAAATTTACTATGTGCTGCAAATTTTAAAACCATGATGCCTAAACTAAAGGCACAAAATTTTGAAGGAATAGAACTAATAAGGCCCCTCTATCATATAGAAGAAAAATATATACAGAGATTTATTCAAAATAGTGGAATTTGGCCTTTGAATTGTGCCTGTATGGTAGCAGCCAAGAAGATTGGTAATAAGAGGTATGAGATAAAAGCTTTACTTGAAAATCTAAGAAAGGATTTTAGAAATGTTGATATCTCAATATTTAAAGCAGCAGAAAATGTAAGTATGGATGCCATTATAGGATGGGAAAAGGATGGAGAAAAGCATTCGTTTTTAGATGATTATTAAAGAATATTAATAGATTAAGGGATAGAATTTATTGATTGATTAATGATAAGAATATAGAGAAGGAAGGTGAGTATAAATGGGAACTAGCTTTAGAGAATTAGGTATTAGCAAAGAGTTAGATTTTGTACTAAAGAAAAATGGAATAACAGAAGCTACACCTATTCAAGAGGAGTCAATAGGTGAATTGTTAAAAGGTAGAGATGTAGTAGCTCAGGCTCAAACGGGAACTGGTAAGACTCTTGCATTTTTATTACCTATTATAGAGAAAATAGATATTAATAGACCCCATATACAAGGATTGATAATTACCCCAACTAGGGAGCTGGCTATTCAAATTACAAATGAAGCTAAAAAGTTGATGGAAGCAAAGGAAATAAGTATCTTAGCAGCTTATGGTGGTCAAGATGTTGAACAACAGGTAAAGAAACTAAAAAATGGTATTCATTTAGTAATTGCAACTCCTGGGAGATTATTAGACCATATGAGAAGAAAAACCATTGATCTTGGTAAGCTTAATACCTTAGTCTTAGATGAGGCAGATGAAATGCTTCGTATGGGATTCTTAGAGGATGTGGAGAGTATTATAGTAGATACTCCAAAGACCCGTCAAACAATGTTGTTTTCAGCTACAATACCTAATGAAGTACGATCATTAGCTAAAAGGTTTATGAAGAATCCAATGCAAATTGAGATTCAGGGAAAGAATGTTACATTAGATGAGATTAAACAAGTAGTCATTGAAACAACTGATAGAAGAAAATTGGATACTCTTTGCCAATTAATAGATGAGTATAGACCATATCTAGCAATAGTTTTTTGTCGTACAAAAAGAAGAGTAACATCCCTAAATGAAGAATTAATCGCCAGAGGTTATAATTCAGATGAACTACATGGAGATATTAGTCAGGCTAAGAGGGAAAGAGTAATTAAATCCTTTAGAAAGGCAGAACTACAAATCCTTGTAGCAACAGACATTGTGGCAAGAGGGCTAGATGTAGAGGGTGTGACCCATGTAATTAATTATGATATACCAGAAAATGTAGATAGCTATATCCATAGAATCGGTAGAACAGGAAGAATAGGAAATCTTGGAATGGCAGTTACTTTGGTTACAGAAAAGGATAAAAATGATTTAGCACTAATTGAGAGAAAGATAAAGATAGATTTTAAACCAAAGAAAATGAACACCCATAAAGAAGATAGAAAGAAAGACCCCAAAAAATCAGATTCGAAAACTACGGAATCTAAATCTAAGACATCCATTAAAAAACCTTACCCTGAAAAAGGAAGGTATAAGAAATCTAACGAAAGTGGACCTAGATACGCCTCCAAGGATAAAAAAGGTGGCAGGAAAACAAGATAAGAAAAGAAAAGAGAGACTTATGTTCTCTCTTTTTTGATTTTTTATGTAAGTTCAATATTATAAAATTTTCTGCATTTGTTTATTATGACTTTTTTTAATTCATCTTGTCCCATAATATCACAAAAGGATATTGATTTATTTAATGATTCAATATATCCTTCATGTCCTAAACTATATTCAGCAACTCCTTTGCTAAAATATAATAGGTTTAATCCATTGAAATTCCTATTTTCATTGCAATATTCAATGCCCAAGTTACTATATTTTAAAGAGTTTTTATAATCATCCAATAAGCTGTAGATGCTAGATAAATTGTGACAAAGCTTTGGATATATTTCGTTATTTGTATTCACTATTCTCATGCAGAATTCCATCATATTGGCAGCATCTACATAAGATTTAAGTTCTTCAGTTAACATAGCTATATTCATCAAAATTCTAATCTCTACATCGTTATAAACAAATGCTTTATAATTAGATAATAAAAAACCAGGAGTAGATACTTGCATAGCCTCAATCAGTTTATCAAGAGACTCTTTAGGTTTTTTTTCTTTTTTGTCTAATATAACGGAATTTATAAGTAGCATCAGTTGACTAATTAGCTTTTGGTAATATTGATTTTTTGTAGATTTAAGTAAATTAGCAAAATCATTGTATTCGCTTTCTAAGGTATAGTATTCATCCCTATCAAACTTAGATTCCATGTTGTTTCTTATAATATTGAATTCTTCAAAGTTATCAAGTCTATAATCTAAAATAAGTCTATTTAAGTCTACTTTTAATACATGTGATAAAGAGTCGAGGATTTCATAACTAGGGTGATATTTGCCTGTTTCAATCTTTCTAATAGTCTCAACACTAACATATGACAAATCGTAAAGTTGCTCTCTAGTAAGAGAAAGAGATTTTCTAATAGTAGATACTTTTTCGCCATATTTCTCTAAATTATAGTACAAAAAATCACTCCATTCAATCTAAAGTTTATTAATTAAAACTGACAATTATATCATTATATTACTTGAAAATCAACACCATTATAATGGCGTTGATTTTACCATATACCACCATTATTATAAAATATAAGGGAAAATAAGTAAAGGGGATTGGGTTATGATAAAAAAACTTGTAGTTATTTTGGGGATATTTTTGTCTTTAATTTTTGTATTAAGTGCTAAAGTTAATGTTAAATATTTAGTTGAAGAAGATAATATTAAGATAATAAAGTGGCACGCTTATAAAGTATGTAAAGATGCCTAAGCTATAGGGATTTTAATAGTGCAGTAAAAGTTGAAATTCTGATAGAATACCTTTTAATTTAATTGTGATATATGTTTTTTAAAAATATATATGGAGATTAGAAGAATTCAGACATTATAACATATAAAAGTGTATTAAATATGTATAATGTAGAGTTCTAAAACAAGCTAAGATATTTACAGGAAGGAGGTATAAAAATGGAAGCTTATATTATAAGAGAGGGCATGAATTTCTTTGATTATGAGAAATCACTGATGAATCAAAGTTGTGAAAACCATGGCGGTAACTGTTGTGCTTCAGGTCACTGTTGCCAGAGAGGCGGAGGAGGCGGCGGCACAGACCCTTCTTTACTGCATTAATAGTAAAAGGAGATGAGTATATTGAATATGGATTCTTTCAACAATCCATATTCAATATACTGTTTCATAAATATAGAAAATACATGTGGGGTGTTAAGTTTGTATAAAAAAAGCTATTACAATTTTTCAAAATCAAATGAAAAGAATACCGTATTATATAATTCAATGACAGGTGCGATTGCATATATACCTAATATAGAATTACATAGATTAAATTTTAATTCATCAAATAAAAATCAACTGTTATTTGATGATGTGCTTTTTAAGAATGGATTTATCATAGAGTCATCTACTGATGAAAAAGAATTGCTAAAAAAACGATATGAGTATGCTAGAAATAATAATGTAATTACTCAAATAACACTATTACCTACAGAAAATTGTAACTTTGCGTGTCCTTATTGCTTTTTATATGATACAACTCCCAAAAGGATGGAGAGTATAGATTATGAAAAGATTTATATGTTTATTCAAAATAAAATTACTAGTGGATCAAAAAATATAATAATAAATTGGTTTGGTGGAGAACCTTCTTTGGAGGCAGAAAATATTGTTAAGTTCATGAAAAACCTAAATCAAAACATTGGTAAAGAAATTACTATATCTTCAACAATTACTACTAATGGGTATTTACTTAACTATAACTTGTTCAAACAATTTTTAAACAGTGGCATAGATACTTTCCAAGTTACAGTTGATGGAAACAAAGAATCGCATGATGAACAAAGATATTTGAAAAGTGGGAAAGGTACATATGATACTATTCTAAAAAATATTATAGAAATAATAAATAATGTATCTGATTCTGATAAATTTATGTTTAATGTTCGTAGCAATTTTACACAGAAAACGATTAAGGTTTCAGATGAACAGATAGACAATTTAAAAAAAATATTTGGTAGTGATGATAGGTTTAATCTTTATTTTAGGCCTGTTTATGAGTATGAAACGAACCATAATTCTTTAGAGAATTTTAATCATGAATTATATAGTATAGAAGATGGCATTTTACTGCAAAACAAATTATATCAAAAAATAAATAAGGCCTTTGATAGGGTGGATAGCAGTACTACAATGAGAATGTTACAGCCATTACCACAGCCAACATTTACTTGGTGTAACTCTGATAAAAAAGATACATATATAATATCTCCTAATGGTGATTTATATATGTGTGATACCCTCTTTGGAGATGATAAGTTTATAATTGGGAATATAAATGATAAATTTCTAGCAGATTATAATTCAGAGTACAATAATTGGAATAAATCTATATTTGATGATTATAAAGCTATTAAGTGTATGGAGTGCAAACTATTACCCGTTTGCTTCGGAAGCTGTAGAAGAAATAGATTTATTAGTGGAGAGGACTTCAACTGCTATTGGACAGAAGAATATATTTATAAGATATTAGATGAAATATTATACTCAAATAAAATTTAAATTTGTGAAATATATATGAGGTGAAATAAAAAATGCAAAAGAGCTATAAAAGATTTTTACCTTTAATTTTAAGTTATCCTAAGTATCAATTTTTAGGATTGCTTTTTTCGCTATTAGCATCTTTGTTTAGTTCTGGATCCTCTTATACATTGAAGATATTAATAGATGATGTCCTAATACCAAAGAAGTTAGATATGATTTGGACTATACAATTTATCTTCATAGGATTAGTATTATTAAATGGAATATTTACAATACTTAAAACCTATTTTTTATATAAATCTAGTACGAAAACTATGGTTGATATAAGAAAAAAACTATTCAGTAAATCTTTACAATTGTCAATGGATTATCATAACACAACTCCAGCGGGAGATATAATATCCATTATGGTTAATGATGTAAATGCACTATCAAGAACTTTATTCGGAAGTTTAGCAGAATTTTTTTCTTCAGTAATTACAATATTCGTTGTTCTAATTTGGCTACTTTATCTAGATTTTAGATTAACCATAATAACAATTCCGATATTCCCCATATTAATACTAGTATTTAAAACATTAAATAAATATTTAGAAAGAGTGAGTATTAAGTCTAGAGAAAGTAATGTATCTATGATAAATGCAATTACTGAAATGATAAATGGAATTAAATCAATAAAAATTATGAACTTGGATATGGAACAAAATGATATATCTGAAAAATCTTTTATAAATGTTGCAAAATGTACTCTAAAATATGAATTGATTTTTACTTTAATGAACTTATCTACTTGGATGTTAATTATGGTACCCTATCAAGCCATATTATATGGAATTGGTGGTACATGGTATGTAAAGAATGGAACGCCAACAATTGGTTTGTTAATGGCTTTTGGAAATTTTACCAATATGTTGATAGGACCTACATTATCCTTACTAAATGTGTTTAGTAATTTGACTAATGCAGATATCTCTTTAGATAAAATAGAAGGATTTTACAGAGAACCTTCTGAGCAATTAGGAAGAAACGCTATAGAAGACATTCGAGACCCTAATATAGAATTTAAAAATGTAACTTTTACTTACAATAATAAAGAAGAACCTATATTAAAAGATATAAGCTTTAATTTAGAAAGTGGAAAGATTATAGGACTTACTGGAAGATCTGGGTCAGGGAAAACCACTATTTTAAACATATTAACAGCATTTTATATGCCAGATAAAGGAAGTATACTTATTAACAACCAATCTTTATATGATGTATTACTTTCAGAATGGAGAAATGAGATATCTTACTTAACACAAGATTCTTTTATATTTAGTAATACTCTTAGATATAATTTATCGTTATTTGATAAAAATATAAGTGAAAAACAATTATTAGATGTAATAAATCAGGTAGATCTATTGAGTTGGTTTAAAAGTTTACCCAATGGATTAGATACATATTTAGGAGAAAAAGGTGCGAATATAAGTATAGGGCAGAAACAAAAACTAGGTATTGCCCAAGCTATACTAAAAAAATGTTCTATATTAATTTTAGATGAACCAACTTCTGCATTGGATTTTATCAGTGAAAAATCTATAATGAATATATTAAATAATATAAAAGAAGAAAAAATTATATTAGTAGTCTCACATAGAGATGAAACCTTGCAAAAGATGGATGAAGTAATAATTCTAGAGGATGGTAACATTATGAAGATTGGAAAATGGGTAGATATAAAAGAATTCTATTGAAGGAGAATATAGATTTTTTTATTAATGTAGACTTAGAGAATAATATACTCTAAAACTATTGATTTTATAAGATGACAAGTAATAAGAGTAATTGTAGAGTGATACAGTCTTATGGAATGCTGTATCACTCTTGTTTAATAGAGCTAGAGAATTTCCAAATTATATAAGATAGCAATATAAACTTTTATTAAAGTTTTAGCACATATACAATGTCATAAACTAACAAATTTCGACACCATACTTATGCTATTATGTTAAATGTATACTTTTTATAAGGAATAGGAAGATTGTTCTTTTAACCTATTTATTCTAAAGAAAGAGAGAGTGATCTGTATGAGAAAAACAAATTTATTAGTTTCTATTTTAGCTATTGTTTTAGTAATTACTTTAGTAGGATGCTCAAAAGATACAGAGGAATACATTAGTAATGAGCTATTAAGTACTGAAGTAAAATCAGATAGTGTTGAAGGACTAACAATGGAAGAAAGATTAAAGGATTTTGAATACCTATATGAATATGTTATAGAGAATTATCCATTATTAAAGGTTAATGAGAGAATAAATGGAGTTGATTGGGTAGGAAAAAAGGATGATTTTAAGAAGACCATAGAAAGTACTAAAACAGATCAAGATTTTATTGATGCATTAGAGAAAATGCTAGAAGAATTAAATGATATATATACAGGTACAATTGGGCTGAGCATTTTTAAGCGTGTTTATGGTATATATATTAGCCCAGAATATAAAGACGACTACAAGCCATGGGTTGAATTACTTATTCAAGATAATGTAATAGAGATGTATGACTTTGATGAATCTCAATTAGCATTAGTAGAGGATAGTCAATATGCATCTAAGGAAGTTGGAAATTTAGCATATTGTAAAACAGACATAGTAGTCCCTAATGAAGTAGGATATATAAAGATCTATAGTCTGAATACTGATAGAATTGAAGAAGATGGAAAGATAATAAGAGATTTTTTAATGGAAATAAAAGACTATGACAAGCTTATAGTAGATATAAGAGATAAAACAAGAACCATGGGAGATGACGACTATTGGATAAAAAATATAGTAGAGCCTTTGGCTAAAGAGGATATAACAGCTGAGAATTATTTACTTATGAAAGGAAGCTATGGGAAAGAATTCTATGAGTATAGGGGTATGGACTTTGCACCAATAACTGAATTGGATAGTAGTATTCTAGATAAATTTGCAAATGATGCAAAAACAGATTTTGATTATTATCATTTGAAAAATAAAACAATAAAACCTGTAGATCCTATTGGATTTAAAGGCAAGATATATTTACTAGTTGATAAAACAGCTCAATTTGCATCAGAAAACTTTGCTGCATTTTGCAAAGATAGTGGATTTGCAACAGTTGTAGGCAAGACAACTTCTGGTAGAAGCTTTTTATTTGATACTATATTTGTTCCATTACCAAGTGGAATAGTCATAGAAACAAGTGGATTGCTTATGTTAAATGGAGATGGAACCATAAGGCAGGAGGCATATGTAGTACCTGATATTGAAGTGGATACCACAATAGGATCTAGCTTTGAAAGAGATAATGCAATCCAATATATAGTTAATGATTAATAGCAAGAGAATTCTACTTGAAACTCTTGAACTATGGCATAAATAATTTAGGAGTTTGATAGTTATTAATAAATAGACAACTTTTATTAGAGAGAGGATTTTATTATGATACAAACCAATAAAAGAAAAATTAGACTGACAACATGGGGAGCTTCAAAGATAATTTTACTAGATATGATATGCACACTTGTAATTAGTACATTAATCATTTTGATTTCTAAAGCCTTAGGGGTTAGTAGCAAACATCCTCTGTTTGACGCTTTAAACAAAATTATACCTTTGATAATTGTATTTATTGTGCTTAATAAGAAGTTTATACTATCAGTTAAAAGCAATTTGATTGTAAAGAAGGAGCATTTTAGAATAATTGTCCCATTAGTTATAGCTATTACTGGAGTAAATATAGTAATGTCAGAAGTGGGTAATTACATAAAGTTGATATTTCCTATGAGTGATTTTTGGAAAGAAGCATTTAAATCAGCATTTTCAGGAGAAATCAATATGATATGGACAATTATTAGTGTGGTTATTATTGCTTCAATTACTGAAGAAATACTATTGAGGGGAATAGTATTAGATGGCTTGCTTAGGAGGCATTCCGTTGTTAAATCAGTTGTAATTTCTGCCTTGTTGTTTGGATTAATGCATTTAAATATATATCAATTTTCTTCAGCTTTTGTAGGGGGTTTATTACTTGGATGGGTATTTGCAAAAACAAAATCCTTGTTTCTATGCATTGTTGGACACTCAATTAATAATTCATTGGGATTTATCGTCTCTAAGTTGCTTAATTTACAGATTCCTGGATACTCTACTGAAGGATTTCAGCCCTTATGGTTTACAGTGATGGGGATAGTATTATTGATTGTAGGAGTACTATTATTAAGGAAAAGGATGGAAAGGGATTGTTATATATCTGAGACAATATCTGAAGAACAATATATTGAGGGAGATGATTTGACAGAGAAGTTTAAAATAAAAGGGAAAAGTATAATCTGTTTTTTACTTACAACATTGTTGATAGGTTCTATATTAGTATCTAGAGAGATAAATCAATCTAAGATAGATGAAGCAAAGACAGCGTATATGACTCATCCTAGAAGAAGCGAGATCTATAGATTAAGTCCCAAAAATATAGGAGTTATAAAGAAAAAATTTAACGAAGATTACATACGAGGATATCATCATATACCCTATGACATTCAGCATAAAGGAGTTGTCATTACATTTGGTGGTTCAGAGGGGAGTATGAATGAATATATGGCAAATTATCTTTCCAGTGATGGATATGAAGTTGTTGCAGTATATTACTTTGGTCAAAAAGGTCAATCAGAGAATATAGAGAGAGTACCATTAGAGATTTATGAAGAAATATATTCTTATATCAAGGCTAATTGCAAGAATTCAGATACTATCACTATATTAGGTACTTCTAGGGGAGCTGAACTAGCATTATTGCTGTCCACTTATTATGATACTATTGATAATGTGGTATTAATTGCCCCTACAAGTCATGTTAATATAGCAAGATACTTTGGAGAAACATCTTCATGGACATATAATGGAAAGGATGTAGATTATCTAAATGGAAATATTGGGATAATATCAATCGTTGACAGGGTGGTTGATCTACTATTAAACAAGCCTTATGATAATTTTATCTTATTAAGGAATAGAGTTATAAGAAAAAGTACTAATTTAGAGGAGGCTAGAATCAAGGTTGAAAACTCCAATGCTAAAATTTTAATGTTTTATGGCGAAGATGATAGGGTTTGGGATGCTAGATCTTCTTCTAATATAATAAAAGAATATGCTAAAAATGAAATTATCATTCATGGATATGAAAATTCAGGGCATGACTTTTCAGGTGGGATTCTTATGAAGGAAGATGGTTATTACATGGTTAATGGTGGAAATCTTGATTCTAATATAGAAGCAGATTTAGATAGCAAGAGAATTCTTCTTGAGATTCTTGAACTATGGCATAAATAGTCAATTCAAGGAGTTAATTATTAAGAGTAAATAAATCAAATAAACTTTAGGAGGCGGGTTATGAGAAGAAAAAGAAAAAGGCAGTTAATTATTATTTCATTAGTTTTACTGATAGGTATTAGTTCACTTATGCTTTTGAAAAAGGGAAAAGAAGCAATTATAGTGGAGCAAAGTCAAGTAGAAGCTGTAGAAGCCTTAACATTGGAAGACAAATTGCATGACTTTGAGTACATATATAGCTTTGTAGAAAATAACTACCCTTTATTAAAAGTAAATGAAAGAGTTAATGGTGTTAACTGGTTAGGAGAAAAAGAAAATTTTATCAAGGCAATAGAAAGCACAGATTCAGATGAAATGTTTATGGATGAATTAGGAAAAATTCTAGAAAAATTAAATGATGCAGATAATAATGTGGTAGAAATGCATTTCTATAAAAATTATTATGCAGGAACTGTAAATAAAGAAGGAGATAAAATATCGCCTTGGAGTGATGTGATTACTCAAGAAAATACAATGAAACGCTATAGATTTGATGAATCTCAATTGAAATTAGTTACTAATTCTAACCAACATGTAGAAAAGACTTCAAAATCATCCTACTTTAGTCAAGATATAATTGTGCCCAATGAAGTGGCATATTTAAAAATACATAGCATGGATCCAGATAATTTAGAAGAAGATGGCCATCTAATCAGAGAATTTTTTAAGGAAGTTAAAGATTACAAAAAACTAATTATTGATGTTAGAGCAACAAGCTACTGGGTTGGAGATACGGATGATTATTGGATAAAAAATATAGTTGAACCACTGACAAATAAGGAGATATCAGTAGATAATTATATACTAGGTAGGGGAGGATATGGGAAAACATTTCATGAATACAAGGGGATGAAATTCTCTCCAATAGAAGAACTAGCTAATGGAGAAATAAGTGCTGAATTACAGGCAGATTTCGACTATTACAGTATTGCTAATAGGACAATTAGCCCCGTAGAAGCAGTAGGATTTACAGGTGAAATATATGTACTGATAAACAATAAAACATTGGTTTTAGCAGAAAATTTTGCTGCATTCTGTAAAGATAGTGGATTCGCAACTTTAGTTGGTGAAACTACATCAGGCATAAATTGGCCTTTTGACACTGTAATATTCTCCTTACCAAAGAGTGGAATATTAGTTAATATGAGAAATTTAATTGGTCTAAACAAGGATGGAAGCATAAGAGAAGAGGTCAATATTAGACCAGATATAGAAGTGACTGCTGCAATTGGGTCAACCTATGAAAGAGATTCTGCTATACAATATATAATTAATAATTAAGATATGATGAAATAAGGCATTGAAGGATATAGATACCTAAATTTATAAAACACACAAATATGTTGACTAATTTGAGCTAATTATACTATGATAGTTGTATCTAGCTTATAGATAGTCAACATTTTTTAATATAATTTTACATAAGAGGAGGTCCTTCGTTGAAAAAGGTTGTTATATCATTTATTAGACTTTTTGTAGGATATTTTGTATGTGCCATAGGCATGGTAATGACCATCAATGCGAATTTAGGAGTTGCACCATGGGATGTACTGCACCAAGGGCTTGGTAATGTAACTGGATTAACCCTAGGAAAAGCAAATATAATGGTTGGGTTGACTATTATAATAATTGATATAGTCTTAGGTCAAAATATTGGCTGGGGAACTATATTTAATATGACATCTATAGGAGTATTTATTGACATTTTAATGAGCAACAATTTAATTCCTATTTTTGATAGCTTTTTACCTAGTTTATTGATGATGATTATAGGGATGATTATATTAGGATATGGGGTCTTTATATATATTGGTGCAGGCTATGGTGCTGGACCTAGAGATGGCCTTATGGTTGCTTTGACTATAATAACAAAGAAATCTGTTAGATTTGTGAAGAATTCAGTAGAAATATTGGCTTTAGTAGTTGGATACTTTTTAGGTGGATCTGTTGGTATTGGAACAGCCATAATGTCTATATTAGGAGGATATTTCTTCCAATTTGCATTTAAGACAGTTAACTTTAATGTATCTGAAGTAAAACATAGATGGATTAAGGATGATATAAAGTTTATAAAAGAAAAGTTAGTCAAAATTAAAGAGGATGAAGCTTAGGCTTCATCCTCTTTGTATCATTATTTAACTAATTTTTGAACGCCTGTTAATGTAGAATTTTCATCCATTGAGAAGGTTTTTTCAGCTTCTTCATTTAAGAAGTAGATATTACCTTCTACATCTGCATGTACTAATTGGAAATTAGGAGCTTCAACATAAATATCTCCTACAAATTTACCATGTTGTATTCTAGCACTTGGGCTCTTAATAGTTAATTTAGGAGCAGTTAATGTAAGTTCAACAGTTGTAGCTTTAGCGGAGTTTTGATCATATAAAGCAATTTTACGAGCAGGTACATCTCTATTTGTCTTTTCTCCATCTAAAACAAGTTCCTTATCAGTAGTTATATTATCGTGTAAAATTACTATCCATGCCCCATCTTTTCCAAAGGTTCTTTCTAAATCAGCATTAGTATAAACCCTAGAAGCAGAAGATAAAGCATCAACTTCCATAACTTCTTTCTTACCTGTTAGAGTACTTGCTTCATCCATCTTAAATGAATCAAAGAATTCTTGTCTAGCAAAGAAAATATTACCTTCAACATCAGCATCAACTAATTGGAATCCTGGAGCAACAACATAGATATCTCCAATAAATTTACCTTTTTGAATTTTAGCATTAGTGCTTTTAACAGTTAACTTAGGAGCAGTTAATGTATATTCAGCTATAGTTTGCTTAGTAGAATCTTGGTCATATAAAGCAATTTTACGAGCAGGTACATTTCTGTTAGCGAATGTAGTCTCTAAAGAAAGTTCTTCATCAGAAGTTATATTATTTTGGAAGGTAACAATCCATTTACCGTCTTTTCCAAAAGCTCTCTTTAAATCATTGTTAGTATAAACTCTTGAAGCAGAAGACAAAGAATCAACTTCCATAACTTCTTGTTTACCTGTTAGAGTACTTGCTTCATCCATAACAAATGAAGCTTTATACTCTTCGTTAGCAAAGTAAATATTACCTTCAACATCAGTATCAACTAATTGGAAGTTAGGAGCAGCAACATAAATATCTCCAACAAACTTACCCCTTTGTAATTTAGCATTAGCACTCTTAATAGTTAATGATTTTGCTGTTAATGTAAATTCTGATATTGATTTTTTATTAGAATCTTGGTCATATAAAGCAACTTTACGAGCTGCATTTCCTTTATTTAAGAAGCTACCGTCTAAAACAAGTTCTTTTTCAGTAGTTAAATTATCTTGCATAGTAACTATCCACTTACCATCTTTTCCGAAAGCTCTTTCTAAATCGCTTTCAACATATACTCTAGAAGCAGAAGATACTGTATCAACTTCCAATACTTCTTGTTTGCCAGTAATCGTAGTTTTTTCGTCTATTTTTGTACTAGTTTTTATTTCTTCGTTAGCAAAGTAAACATTACCTACTACATCAACATCAACAAATTGGAAATTAGGAGAAACAACATATATATCTCCAACAAATTTACCATTTTGAATCTTAGCGTTAGCACTCTTGATAGTTAAAGATTTAGCAGTTAATGTATACTCATCTATTGGTAATTTTTCACCAGGTGTTACATAATTATATAAAGCTAATTTACGAGCAGTTTTATCTTTATTCGTAAAGTTTGCATCTAAAACAAGATCTTTATCAGTAGTGATATCACTTGTTAAATAAGCCATCCAAGCACCATCTTTTGATAGAGCTTTTTCAATATCTTCAACTTTTACTACTTTTGATGGAGTAGTTACAGCATCAACTACTTCTTCAACTGGCTTTTCAGCCACAACTGGAGATAATTTTGCCAGTGTTTTAGGGCCAACTATTCCGTCAACTCTAAGGCCATTTTTGCCTTGATAACTTTCAACAGCAGCTAGAGTCTTTACTCCATAAATTCCATCAACTTTAAGTACATAGCCATTGCTGATAAGTAATGCTTGTAAAAGACTAACATCGCTACCTACAGAATTTAATGCAAGGAGTCTAGTTATTTCTGTAGCATTTTCCGTAACTGGTGTTGCTTTTGGTGCAGTTGTTGTTGGCTTTGGAGCAGATGGAGCTGGTGTTGATGGTGTAGGTGTAGCAGGTGTAGAAGGAGCTGGTGCTGCAGTAGTAGCAGTAGCAACAGCATCTACAGCAGTCTTAATTGAGTTTGTATTAGCCGCTAAACTTGTAGATGATAGAAGTAAAGCTGCACAACTCACAGATGCAATTAATCTTTTGTTCATAAAAACACCCCCATAATATTTTGAGTATAATTTAAAAAACATATATCATATGATATATGTTTTTTATTTATATTCACTACCATATTATATTATAGACTTACAGTATCTGGCAACAATAAGCTGATATTTAACAAACTATTTTAATGAGTTACAGTACAAGAACCTGGTTTTTATGATTTAATTCTATGATTTCACTGGTATTTCCTTTTGTTTTGTGGATAAAGTCAGATGTGACATTAAAGTTATCCCCAAAATGCATTGGTAAAAAGTACTTTGGCTTAATTTCTTTGATAAAATATTCTCCACCTAAATTGAAAGAAGATTTTAATCTAGGATCTACTGGAAAGAAGGCTATATCAATATCCAAGCCTTTAATTTTTTCTATTTCGCCTTTAAAAGAATTTTCCATACTTACTTTTTCTTCTATAGTATCATCATCCCAGTACCACCAATTTAGATCACCGGCATGGAAAATATTAACATTATCCACATTTACAAGGAAAGATACCCCCAAGTCCGTAGAGCCAAAAGTTTTAATATTAACATTATCTAAATCCAAATTATTATATGGATCCATGCTATAAATCCTATTGTTATTATCTTCAATATTAATATCAGAGCTTAAAACATAGTCTATGTCTCTAATATTATCTTGCCATTTAAATATATCAGTATTGTAATGATCTTCATGACCATGAGTTGAAAATACTATAGTTTTTTTGTCCTTTAAGGAAATATCACCCTTGTAATAATCAAAGACTAATTGGTAGTTTTCAGTTTCTACAATAAAGCAACTATGAAATACATGCTCAATTTTTACATTTAATTTTTCCACATCATCATCTCCCAAATTATATTTCTATATAAAAGGATACCCCTTTTTCTTCATTTACAGCAGAAATCTTAGACTTATGTGTGTTAAGTATTCTACTGACTATGGCAAGACCTAGCCCAAATTCACCTTTATATCCTTTGTTAAATTCATTAAACATATTTCCTATTAAATCCTCTTCAATTTGTGGCCCATCATTCCATATTTTCATAATTGTTTTGCTATCAATATTTTTTAAGGAAACAAGAATTTTACTATTTGCATATCTAATTTGATTATCCAATAGGTTTTCTACTACAATTCGCCACTGTTCAATTTCTCCTTCTATAACAATAGGTGTTAAATCAAGCTCCCATTCAATATCTGTTCTACTCCAAGAAAGCTTATCGGATACTTCTCTAATTAAGGTATCAAGAGGGAAATTAATCTTATTTACCTCATGATTAGATAAATAATCTAATTTAGTTAGATATAATAAGTTTTTAATTTTTTTCTCCAGCCTCTTTGCTTCTTCATCTATGACATCTATAGATGAATTTATACTGCCCTTGGGATATATGCCATCCTTAATTGCCTGAGTAAAACTTTGAATTACCATTACAGGAGTCTTAAGTTCATGTGACACATGCTGTAAGAAGGATTGCTCGGCTTCATCTTGGCGGATTAATTGATTTCTAAGATGTTCAATAGAAAGTCCAAGTTTACCTATTTCATCATTCCTATCTAGCTCCACAGCTTCATTCCATTCATTATTTGCCAACCGGTTTACTTTTTTCTCCAAATCTACTAAAGGTCTAGATAGATATCTAGATACTAAGATGGCAGGAATCCAACTAAAGATCAGTACTAGAGTCATTGTATTTATAACTTGTTTAAATAGAGTTTGAACTAAGTCTTGTCTATAGGAATCACTCATATAAGAGACTAAAAATGCATCACGACCAAGGGCTTGCCCTTTTGTGATTACATAAAATATTTTCTCCCCATCTATTTCACCACTATATTCTTTGCTAACATCTGTCTGAACAGATGCCTCATTTCTAATTTTGTCTAGAAAATTAATTGGAATTGCAGTATTTATTATTATCTTATTTTCGTCATATATCATAAAGTGATTAACAGTTCTAATGTTTTCTAAGCTTTGATTACTATTACCAAAGAAGTCTGGTCCAATATAATCACGATAGATATTACTGTCAAATTGATTAAATACCGAATCCTGAGCTGAGTGGATAGTAGCATATAACTCTTTAGTAAAAAAACTTCTCAAAGTAGAAGGTAATATAAATGATAATAATATGGAAATAGATAAGGTAATAATGGCAATAACTATCCAAATTTGCACTGATAAAGGATAATTTTTCATGATTGTACCACCCTGTATCCATAGCCATATACAGTTTCAATATCTAATTTTGGCATTTTTCTCCTAAGTCTTCTTACCAAATCATCTACAACTCTATCTGAACCAAAATAATCATTTCCCCATATATGGTCTAATATTTGTTCTCTAGATAATGCAATACCCTGGTTTTTTGCAAAATAAATTAATAAGTCATACTCCTTAGAAGTAAGGTCAATCAGATTATTATCTAAGCTTACCAATCTACTACTATCATTGATAGTATAAGGAGGCAAATTATTTATCATAGAATTATGATTAAATCTATCCAGTAGATTTCTAGCACGAATAACTAATTCCCTTGGTAAGAATGGTTTAGGCAAATAATCATCACTGCCTAATTCAAGACCTACTACTCTGTCAATATCAGCATCTCTGGCAGAAATAAATATAACAGGAATATGTGGAGTGGCTTGTTTTATTTCCCTAATCAACTGATATCCATCAATATCAGGAAGCATAATATCTAAAATCCACAAATTAGGAGGACTTGCAATAAATTTCTCAGCCTCTCCCCCATTTAAAAATGAAACTACATCCCAACCCTCTTTTTTTAAATATGAAGTAAGAACTAAATTTAAATTTTCATCATCTTCTACTAAATATATTTTATAGGACACAAATATCACCCCATTTTAATTTACACTTCTTTAAGGATATTATAACAAATAAATGAAGATAAAAAATAAATCACACAACAAAAACATAATTAACACATATTTTTTTCATATTATTAGGTTAGAATAAAGATAGTTAGATAAGAGAGTGAATTAATATTGGAGGGATAAGCATGGATGAAAACAATAAAGACTTAATAGAAAATAATGAGGACTTAATAATTGAAGGATTTAAATTGGAAGAAGACATAATTGAATCGGAAGATATAATTGAACCAGAATATACCAAAGAAGAAGAGTATAGTAAAATACCTGAGGACATCTATATATATAGGAGTTCTGAGGAAGTGAAAAGACCAAAGAAGAAATCCTTCAGGGGTAGTGCGGTATCCTATATTGCACTAGCTTTAGTAGCTTCAATTATAGGAGGATTAGCTTCATCTTATATAGGACCAAGTTTGTATGGAAAATATTTACCAAATCCAGCAAGTGTAGCAAGTAACCAATATGTAGCACAACAAGTAAGTATCAATACTTCAGATGATATCAACACTGTATCTGCTGTAGTGAAGAAGTCAATGAGTTCAGTAGTAGGTATAACATCTGTGGAATTACAACAATACTTCTTCTCACAACAAGAAGTTGAAGGTGTGGGATCTGGGGTTATTGTAGATAGTAATGGATATATTCTTACTAATTCTCATGTGGTTGCTAATGGTCAGGCAAAATCAGTCAATGTACTATTTGAAAATGGAGATAAAAAACCAGCTACAGTTCTTTGGAATGATAGCACCTTAGACCTAGCAATAGTGAAGGTTGAAGCAACAGGGCTTCCAGTAGCTACTTTAGGAGACTCTGACAAACTTGAAGTAGGTGAAATAGCCATAGCTATTGGAAATCCATTGGGCTTAGAGTTTCAAAGGTCAGTTACATCAGGAATAATATCGGGATTAAATAGATCTATTAAAATAGATTCAAGTAATATAATAGAGAATCTAATACAAACTGATGCATCTATTAACCCAGGAAATAGTGGAGGACCTCTTTTAAATAGTAAAGGAGAAGTAATAGGTATCAATACAGCCAAGATAAAATCAGCAGAGGGTCTAGGCTTTTCAATACCTATAAATGAAGTAAAGGCAATAATAGAAGAAGTTATAGAAAGTGGAACTTACAAGATTGTATATATGGGAATATCAGGAATATCAGTTGATGATTATCAAGCTAGACTTGGAGTAAAATTAACTACTGAAAAGGGTTTAATATTGATACAAGTTGGAGAAAACACTCCTGCATCTAGAGCAGGCCTATTAAATGGAGATATAATAGTTAAAATAGATGAGACAGATATAGAGAATATGAACAATCTTAAGAAAGCGCTTTATAAGTACAAACAAGGTGATTCAGCAGTACTAACTGTTGTAAGGAATAATGAGGACAAGAAAATTAATATAGATTTTACAGATTTGAAATAACACTGTAAAAATAGCAGCCCATAAGCGGTCCCCCTCTTATGGGCTGTTTATATTTGATTAAATGGTATTAAAATATATCCTAATAAAATTTTTCTATATATTCTTCATAAGTCATAGCTCTATCGTTAAATCCATCAGGTTTTATCTCAATTATCCTATTGGCAATTGTTTGGATAAATTGATGGTCATGGGAAGCAAATAATACATTGCTCTTGAAATCCTTTAATCCATTATTTACTGAAGTAATTGATTCTAGATCTAAGTGGTTTGTTGGCTGATCTAAAATCAACACATTAGCATTATTAAGCATCATTTTAGATAGCATACATCTTACTTTTTCTCCACCAGACAATACTTTAGCTTGTTTTAAAGCTTCTTCTCCAGAGAAAAGCATTCTACCTAGGAAACCTCTTAGATAAATCTCAGATTGATCCTCTGAAAATTGTCTCATCCAATCCACCAAGTTTAAATCTACATCATTGAAAAACTCTGAGTTGTCTTTAGGGAAATAGGATTTAGTAATAGTAAGACCCCATTTATAGCTACCACTATCAGGCTCTATTTCATCCGTTAGTATCTTAAATAAGGTTGTAATTCCAATTTCTTCTCCAATAAAGGCAATTTTATCTCCCTTATTGACTCTAAAACTTATATCATCTAATACCTTTACCCCATCCACTGTTTTAGAAAGATTTTCTACTGTTAGAATCTCATTACCAACTTCTCTTTCCATGGTGAATCCAACAAAAGGATATCTCCTTGAAGAAGGTTGTATATCATCTAAAGTTATTTTTTCTAGTAATTTTTTTCTAGAAGTTGCTTGCTTAGATTTTGAAGCATTAGCACTAAATCTAGCAACGAAAGCTTGGAGATCCTTAATCTTGTCTTCTTTTTTCTTGTTTTGATCCTTCATCAGTTGAAGTGCTAATTGACTTGACTCATACCAAAAATCATAGTTTCCTACATACATTTTAATCTTGCTAAAGTCAATATCTACCATATGAGTACATACTTCATTTAAGAAATATCTATCATGGGACACTACAATAACAGTACCTTCAAAATCCCCTAAGAATTCTTGCAACCATCTAACAGATTTTACATCAAGATGGTTAGTAGGCTCATCTAGTATTAAGATACCTGGTTTACCAAATAAGGCCTGAGCAAGTAATACTTTCACCTTATCATTACTAGTTAGTTCATTAACCTTTTTCTCATGAAGCTCAGTACTTATGCCTAATCCTTGTAACAAGGAAGAAGCTTCAGCCTCTGCTGACCAGCCGTCCATGTCTGCGAATTCAGCCTCTAATTCAGATGCTTTGATACCATCCTCATCACTAAAATTCTCTTTAGCATAGATTGCATCCTTTTCAATCATTATCTCGTAAAGTCTCTTGTTTCCCATAATTACAGTTTGTATTACTTGACAATCATCGTATTGAAAATGATCCTGTTTTAAGACAGACATACGCATGTTTTTAGATATTGAAACATCTCCAGTATTTGGTTCAATCTCACCAGATAGGATTCTAAGAAAAGTACTTTTTCCAGCTCCATTGGCTCCAATTACACCATAACAATTACCTGGAGTAAACATTAAATTTACATCATCGAATAATTTCTGAGATCCATATCTCAAACTTACATTATTTACACTAATCAAATTACTTCCATCCCTTACTTAAAATTTATATCATAATATTATACCATAAGATAAAAATAAAATATATATATAAAAAGTTTTGTATACTAATTGACAACATTATTATGAAATATTTGACAATTGCCACTTGTATTGACAATTCAAATACTATACAATTACATTATAGAAATACTTATTGTATTAAACTTTAACTAAGCAAATACAGGAGGCGGAGACTCATGAAATTTAAAAAGAAGAATTTGAATGAGAGTATTTTTTTATTTAAGAAAAAGAATGAAGACAAAGTGAAAAAGGAAAAAACTAAGAAGGGAAAGCAATTATCTGGTAACTTTATAAGTAAAGTAACTAATAGAGGAAAAAACATATTAATGGGTATGTCTATAAAATCAAAATTAATATCATCCTTTATTCTTATTGCTATTTTCGTAGGTATTGTGGGTACTCTAGGGACAAGCAGTATGAAAAAGATTAATAAAAATGCAAGTTTAATATATGACAATAACCTTCAAAGTATTAATGAATTACATATGATAAAAGCTAATCTACAAGAAGTAAATCTTATACTTCAATCCCTTACCCGTGAAGAAGATAAAGAAATGAAAGCTCAATATGTTCAGCAAATAGATGATATTACACAAGCTAATGTAGAAATTATGACTAAGTTTGAAAGTAGAACTTTATCTAAAGAAGCTACACAAATATGGGAAGAGCTTAAAGTTTCTATAGATCACTATAAATCAAGGCGTGATAAAATATTAGGAAATATAGGGTATGGTTCAATAGATACTGCATATGTATCAATTAAATCCTTAGCCACTTTTACTAATGAAATGTTCTTACAATTAGACGATTTAATTGAGTTAAATCGAGAAATGGCTAGTATTCAAAATGAAAGCAATAAGAAATCTTATGTTGCTGCTTTAGCATTAGTGTATACTATATTAATAATCAGTTTTGCAGTAGCCATATTATTAGGGCTAATTCTATCATTGACTATATCTAAAGCAATCAAGAAAGGCCTTGATTTTGCTGAGGCTCTAGGTCATGGTGACTTAAGATTTGAAGTTAGAGAATCTAATTCCAATGATGAGCTAGGCAAACTTATAAGGGCATTAAAAGAAGCAAGGGAGAAAATAAAATCTACATTAATTGAAATATCATCAGAATCAGGAGATGTTTCAGCATCTGCAGAAGAGCTTTCTGCTACAATTGAGGAGATCAATTCCACATTTGAGTCTATATCAAACAATACCATGGGTGTAGTAGATAATATACAAGAAATAAATGCTGCAACTGAAGAATTAACAGCTACAATACAAGAAGTGAACTCAGGAGTTACTCAACTTGCTTCTGGCTCAGCTGATGGAAGTGCAGAATCAGAGAATATTAAGCAAAGAGCTGAAACCATCAAAAATCAAGGTCAAGAGTCTAAGAAGGTGGCAGATAGACTATTAGATGAAAAAGAACAGGCAATATTAAATGCCATAGAACAAGGAAAAGTAGTAAATGAAATCACCATAATTGCAGAATCCATATCATCAATAGCATCTCAAACAAATCTACTAGCACTAAATGCTGCAATTGAAGCTGCAAGAGCTGGAGAAAGTGGTAGAGGTTTTGCAGTAGTAGCTGATGAAATAAGGAAATTAGCAGAACAATCTGATGCATATGTAACACAAATCCAAAAGGTAGTTGGCAATGTAGGCTCTGCATTTACAAATCTATCAATTAATGCTCAGGATATATTAGAATTTGTAAGTGAGAATGTAAGAAGAGACTATGACTTATTAATAGATACAGGGATTAGCTATGAAAAGGATGCACTATTCGTAAATGAGCTATCCCAGGATACTGCAGCTATGGCTGAAGAATTAAATGCTTCAACAGAAGAAATAGCATCAGTAATACAAAATGTAGCGAGCAATATGAGTGATGCCTCAGAAGGTTCAAATGGGATAATGAACAGCATGCAAGAAACCATGTCTGCATTAGAACAAATAGCAGCTGCAGCTGATCATCAAGCAGCAACAGCTGAAAAATTAAATAGTTTAATACATTTATTTAAAATATAATATTTGGAAATTAAAGAGACTAGATTTTTCTAGTCTTTTTAAAATGAATTTATTTAAATAAAATAAGATATTCTTCATATCCTTCTTTTTCCATATGATCCTTTTTGATAAATCTAAGGGAAGCACCATTGATACAATATCTTAGTCCCCCATTATCCTTTGGACCATCGTTGAAAACATGGCCAAGATGGGAATCTCCATATTTGCTTCTAACTTCTGTTCTAATCATTCCATGAGTATTATCTCTTTTTTCAATTATATGTTCATCTTTTACTGGTTTAGTAAAACTAGGCCATCCACATCCTGCATCAAATTTATCATTTGAGCTAAATAATGGCTCACCAGAGACGATGTCTACATAAATACCCTCTTCATTATTCATATTTAACTCTGATGTAAAGGGGCTTTCTGTAGCATTTTTTTGAGTTACTCGATACTCGATATCACTTAGTTTAAGTTTAATTTCTTCCTTAGATGGCTTATTATATTTTTTGATCATCAATATTACTCTCCTATTAAATCCTTTTTAAACTTTTCATAATCCTTTAAAAGGGTCACTTTCTTTTTATCATCTACTATAAAACTTGGTACACTGTCTATTTCATAAGGGTCTACAAGATTTTTTGCTTCTTCCATCTGCGCATCATAAGAGCCCTCATCAATAGATTTATTCATTTCAGCTATATTTATCCCAGATACTAATCCAATTTCATTAATAATTAAAGGATCACCAACATTTTTACCATCTTCAAATATGGCCTTAAAAGCCTCCCTAGCAAACTCATAATATTTACCTACAGTTCCTGCATAAAGGGCAGCTTTGTGTAATCTATGGGTATTAAATTTTTTAGTTTTGTTGTTATATATCAATCCATATTCTCCACCTAATCTTTCGATTCTTCGATATCCCATATCTATCTGGTCTTGGGAAATATGAAGAGCTAAATCACTCCCTTCAAGATCTAAATCAGCATCTAATTCATAAGGTAACCACTCAAAATTTATATCAGGATTCTCTTTCCTAAGTTTATCAGCTATGGAAAACCCTATATAGCAAAATGGACAAGCAAAATCTGAAAATACTTTTATATTTTTCATACTATCAATCCTTTCATATAATTAAACTTAATATACCCAAGAAATTAGACAATTAACCCCTTATAGATTTATTATAGAGGATTAGGTAACTAGTCCATTGATAAACATAATTCTTGACAAGTCATATAACACATCATATATTAATATTAAGTATAACTAATATCGATATAGAGGAGTGATTATTTGGCTAGGGAACAACTACAAAACCTTACGGAATCCATGTATTATATATTATTGGCATTGACTACAGAAAGACATGGATATGAAATAATGCAAGAAATTGAAGAATTCACTAATGGTCGTGTAACTGTGGGTCCAGGCACTTTATATGCATTACTGGGAAGATTTGAAAAGGAAGGTTTTATAAACTTAGTTTCTGAGGAAAACAGGAAAAAAACCTACATTATTACCCAAGAGGGTAGAAGCCTCCTTGAAGAAGAGATCAATAGGTTGAAGCAGTTAATCCAAGATGGTGAAGGCATTATTAAAGATATTAATAAAAATGAGAAGCACATGAAAGAAGATAAAAAAATAAGAGCTAGTATATTTAAAAGATCTAATGATGATATTCTTTATTAAAAATAATTCTAAGCTACAAAACTAAGGACTATTTTATGATATAATCAAAAACAATGATAAAACTAATAAGGGGTGATATTGTTGTATAGGGAAAGTAACGAAGAGATATATTACTTGAAAGAAAGACTTAGATCTAAAGAGAAGTTAGAATCACTAAGGGTTATGGCTACTGAAGAATTAAGGAAGAAAAAGCTGAATTTAGAAATCCTAAGTGGTATGTTAAGTAAGGAAGAAAAAGATGTGTTAAAACTTGAAGGAATGAGCTTAAATGCATTTTTTCTAAATCTCATTGGCAAAAAAGAAGACAAACTAGATAAAGAAAGAAAAGAATATCTAGGAGTGAAAATGCAGTATGATGAATGTGTTATAGCTATAAAGGAACTAGAGCATGAGATAGGAAAATGTGATAAGGAACTGATGAATTATAAAGGGGTAAAAGAAGAATACCAGCAAGCTATAAAGGCAAAGCAAGAAATTCTAATTAATGGAGATACTCCTACAGGTAAAAAAATTAGGATCTCATTAGACGAGATAAATGAGTTAAAGTTAGATATGAAAGAAGTTAGAGAAGCTATAAATGCTGGTGAAAACGCAGCTAATGCCTTAATGAAGATGAGAGAGCCTCTTAATTCAGCGAAAAATTGGGGGATGTGGGATATGTTAGGAGGAGGTTTCTTCTCAGATATTATGAAGCATTCTAAAATAGATGATGCAAATAAATTTTCATATGATGTTCAAAATCTCTTAAAGATATTTCAAAAAGAATTAGCGGATGTAAATCAATTTACTGAGATAGAAATTAACATAAGTTCTTTTGCTAAATTTGCAGACTTTTTCTTTGATGGGCTTTTTGCCGATTGGTTTGTTCAATCTAGAATAAATGAATCTATATCAAATGTGAATAATGCATATAACAGAGTAAATAGCATTGTATCGGATTTGAAGTCAAACATAAGCCAAATGCAAAGCAAGAAAGAATTGTTAGAAATAGAGATTAATAAATTGTTAGAGTCCTAGGTTTTTGACTAAATGAAATTGTTGTAATATTCATGCATTAGTATTATAATTTAGTTAGATACTCGAAGTAAATTCAAGGAGGGGTAAAATGGCTAAAGTATTATTAGAGAGAAAAGATGTAGATGTAAATCTTACTTGGGATTTAACAGCAATTTTTAAGACGGAGGAAGAGTACAAGGAAGTAGTAGAAAAGGCAAAAATATTATCAGAAGAAATAGAAAGAGAATTCAAAGGCAAGCTAAATGCAGCTTCAGTAATTAATCAATGTTTAGATAAACTAAGACTTTTATATCAAAATCTTACATTAGCAGGAGCTTATGCATCCCTTGCAGTTTCAGTGGATCAAGCAAATGTAGAAAACCAAGAAAGACAAATGGGACTTTCCAATGTATCATCTGATATTAGTAGTAGAACATCCTTCGTAGAATCAGAAATAATAGAAGCATCAGAGGATGTAATATCTAAAGCAATGGAAGAATCAAAAGAGAATAGTGGATATTTAAAAGAAGTAATGAGAAATAAAAAGCATGCACTTCATCCTGAAGTAGAGAAAGCATTATCAGCATTATCAAGTACTTTAGGTGCTCCTTATCAAATTTATAATAGGGCTAAATTAGCAGATATGGATTTTGGTACATTTACTGTAGATGGTAAAGAATATCCCTTATCTTTTGTACTATTTGAAGGAGAATGGGAGTATGAGCACGATACAAAATTAAGACACGGGGCTTTTGAAGCTTTTTCAAAGAAACTAAGAGAGTATCAACATACCATAGCTACTTCTTATCAAGTGCAAGTTAGGAAAGAAAAAACAATGGCAACTCTAAGAGGATTTGACTCTGTAATCGATAGTTTGCTATTTAGCCAAGAAGTAGATAGAGAATTATATGATAGACAAATAGATTTAATAATGGAACATTTAGCTCCACATATGAGAAAGTATGCAAAATTATTACAAAAAATCCATGGTTTAGATGAAATGGCTTTTGCAGACTTAAAACTAGATGTAGATCCTGAATTTGAACCAAAGATAACAGTGGAGGAATCTAAGAAATATGTAGAGGGAGCTTTATCAGTTCTTGGAGATGATTATCTAAAAGTAGTTAAAAGAGCCTTTGATGAAAGATGGATAGATTTTGTCCAAAACAAAGGTAAATCTACAGGAGCATTTTGTTCTAGTCCTTATGGTGCACATCCATTTATCTTGATTTCATGGACTGAAAGAATGAGAGAAGCTTTTGTATTGGCTCATGAGTTAGGCCATGCAGGACATTTTTACTTTGCTCAACAAAATCAAAATATATTTGACACTAGACCGTCCACATACTTTGTTGAGGCACCATCTACCATGAATGAAATGCTCATGGCAAATTATTTAATGAAGACAATGGATGAGCCTAGAATGAAGAGATGGGTATTATCATCTATGATATCTCGCACTTATTATCATAATTTTGTTACTCATTTACTTGAGGCTCATTATCAAAGAGAGGTATATAAAATAATTGATGCTGGTGGTTCTGTTCAAGCACCAATATTGAATAAACTTAAGAAAGAAACTCTAGAAAAATTCTGGGGAGATACAGTAAGGATTAATGATGGAGCAGAGCTTACTTGGATGAGACAGCCACATTACTATATGGGACTATATCCATATACTTATAGTGCAGGATTAACTGTTGCAACAGAAGTAAGTAAGAGAGTATTAACAGAGGGACAAAAAGCAATAGATGATTGGAGAGAAGTTTTAAAAGCAGGAGGAACGAAGACACCTGTAGAATTAGCTCAAATGGCAGGAGTAGATATAACTACTGAAAAACCTCTATTAAATACCATTGAACATATAGGAAATATAATAGATCAAATAATTGAATTAACTGAAGAACTAGAGAAGTAATAATTATGATAACAATCAAAAAGATGATTTCTGTATTGGACAGAAATCATCTTTTTGTAGCTTTTAACAAAATGATTAGTTTGGTTATTTAGTAAAAAATAAGATAAAAGATGTAAAGATTGAAACAACAATATTAGGTGGAAAAGCTGTATTTTAATTATAAAATTTTATAGTTTTATGTTTGAAAATATTTCCTGTAGTTCATCAGCTAGTTTTGCTAGTGAGTCTGTTGAGGTCGTGATTTCATCCATTGAGGCCATTTGTTCTTCGGTTGCTGCAGAAACATTATTGATTTGCTCAGCTACTTCATTAGTAATGGATTCAGCTATTTCTATGGAGTTAACTGCCTCATGTAAGCTAGTTTCAACATTTGAAATAGCTTGGTTGCTTTTAGACATTCCATCAGTGATATTTTCAACTATTTTAGCTATATCATCAAAGGTATTTTTAGTTTCGTTAACCTTATATATCCCCTTATTTACTTCTTCGTTACTAAATTCCATATTTTGATTTGCATCTAAAATTAAGCTATTATTACTTCTTATAATATCATTAATCTCATCTGTGGAATTTTTAGTCTGATCAGCCAGTTTTCTAATTTCCTCAGCTACTACAGAAAAACCTCTGCCAGCTTCTCCAGCCCTGGCAGATTCAATTGCTGCATTTAATGCCAGTAAATTTGTTTGTTCCGCTATACTCTGAATAACCACAAGGATTTCATCCATCTTATCGGAGCTGTTATTTATATTCTCCAAGGAATTTCTTACTTTGTTGGTACTATTCCTGATATTATCCATCTGAAGGATTACTTCATCTATTACTATTTTGCCCTGCTCTGTGTTGCTAAAGGCTTCTTTGCTCAATGTCTCTACTAATTTACTTTCATTTAATGCCAAGAAAAATTGTTTGGATACATTATTTATCTCATTGGATACCTTAAATATTTCGCTTAATTGAATTTGCGATTTGCTAGCTATTTCATTGGAAGCTTCTGCAACTGAAGCTGAAGCTGAAGCTGATTGCTCAGTTATTGCAGCTAATTCTTGAGATGATGCAGCTACAGACTGGGAAGAAGCTTGAGTTTCCCTTGCGAAACCTTTTATAGTATCCAATACGGCTTGGATTGATCTAGCCATAATACCAAGTTCATCGTCTCTATTTAGTGCCTTCCCATCTATTGTAAATCTTAAATCAAGCTCTGATAAATGCTTGGTCTTATTGCTAATATCAACAATTGTATTGGTGATTTTACGATTTATAAAATATGAAGAGGCAATTGCCAAAACTAATGATATACCACTTATGATAAGTAAAGACCTTTTTATAAGATTTAACTTAATTAAGATTTCATTTTCAGTAATATTTACTATAATAGTCCATCCTTTTGATAGAATAGGAGCATATGCCAAATGTATTATATCCCCATCTTTTTCATATTGGGCGACACCTATTTTCCTATTTGTAATATCTTCTATTATCTTATTTACATCATTTTTAGATTTTTCAGTTACCATATCTAGTAAAGAATATAAGTTAATTCTAGGAATATCTTCGCTTGTTGTAGCTCCTGATACAGCATCACTAGTGGCACCTGATACTACTGTGGGATGAGAGACTACATCAACATATTCATTCAATAGGTAAGCAAATCCATTCTCACCTATTTTAATATCGCTGGCTAAGGCATAAAACTCATCTGCATTTTTAAATCCTATAATAGCACCAACAATTCTATTATTATACTTAAGTGGGGTTGATATAGCTACTTCAAAACTTGAAGATACACTATTGTTAAAGGGTTCTGAAAAGTATGATTTACCATTCTTCGCCTCTTTAAAATAGTTGTAGTCTTTTACATCTACACTAGTATTATTATCTAATTGTAAATTTCCGTTTATATCTGCGATTCCAATAGCAGATAGTCCTAATCGAGCCTTTTCAGTTTTCAGTAATTTTATTTTTTCCCCCCAAGATATGTTTGGATCACCTAAATATTCAAAGTTTCCTAAAGGTTCGATGGAGGATGTATATATTTCTATTCTTCCATCTACAATATTTGCTGAATCAATTGCCTTATTTAATAAGGAATCCTCTGATTGGGCAACTAGAGAATCTTTAGATATTATGTAGGATGTAGAACCTACAGCAATAGTAAGTGCGATAATAATTAATGTGACTGTTGCCATCAAGGAAGTTCCAATACTTTTGCTTCTTTTTATACTCTTTTTATCTTTAGTTTTAGACATTTTTCCACTCCTTATATAAAGATTTTATCGTCTAATATTATACCTAATAGTGGTAATATATACTAGCTATATATAGGATAAATTAATACCCTTTATGATTTTGGAAATACAGCAGCAAAAGCATAGAATATAAAAAATAAATTGCAAGCCTGAAGAATTTTGGCTTGTTTCATTTTTTTTTCAGTATGGCTTGATAGTTTTCATAAAAAACTATATATTATTAATAGAAAATCTTTTACAAAGGAGCTAACAATATGAACTTAGTTTACAGAGGAAAAACAAAGGATGTTTATGCACTAGGTGACGGAAATTACTTGCTGAAATTTAAAGATGATGTAACAGGGGAAAATGGAGTATTTGATCCAGGAGCTAATACTGTAGGGTTAACTATAGAGGGAGTTGGAAAGGCTGGACTTAGACTAACTAAATTCTTTTATGAGAAATTAAATAGTATAGGAATACCAACTCACTATCTAGATGCTGATATAGATAATAATACTATGACAGTCCTACCTGCTAAGATGTTTGGAAAAGGTGTAGAAGTAATTTGTAGATATAGAGCAGTAGGTAGTTTTTTGAGAAGATATGGGATGTACGCATCAGAAGGTCAGAAACTAGATGCTTATGTAGAAGTTACTCTAAAAGATGATGATAGAAATGATCCCTTAATAACTGATGAAGGATTAGAGATGTTAGACATTATGACTAAAGAGGAATATAAGATATTAGTAGATTTAACAAAGAAGATTGGTGAAGTAGTAAAAAATGAATTAAGTAAAAAAGGATTAGAATTATATGATATTAAATTTGAATTCGGTAGGGTTGGAGAAGATAATCATATAGCCTTAATTGATGAAATATCTGGCGGTAATATGAGAGCATATAAGGATGGATCTTATATAGAACCACTTGAACTAGAGAGATTAATGTTAGAATAAAAAAGAGATGGAATGATTTCCATCTCTTTTATTATGAGTATATTATATATCTCCTAGATATTCTTCTAAAGTAATGTTTTTTTCATAAATTTCTTTAGCTGCTTCTTCGCCTACATATCTAATATGCCATGGTTCATAGCTATAACCAGTGATATCAACATATTCCTTTTGAAATCGTATGATAAAACCAAATCTATGAGCATTGTCTTTAAGCCATTTTCCTTCAACAGTTTGTCCAAAGATTTCTTCTAAAGAAAAATTCGCAGATTTACTAGATACATCCATTGAAAGCCCTGTTTGATGCTCTGATTGACCTGGAACTGCTACTAATTTATTCGCTTCTTCATAACCAACTCTTTCTACTTTTCTATCAAATAGACCTTTTTGAGTATTATAAGATCTATACCCTGATACAGCATAAAGGATAATCTCATCTTTTTCAGCTTCAGCAAATAAATTTTCTAATGCCTTAGCAGCTTCATCTCGTAGATATCTTTTTTCCAGTTTTTCTTTAAAAGAAAATCTAACATTGGGAACAACTAAATCCTCAGGCTTATAATCAGAAGAAAGATTTCTATTTTTGTTGACTAAGACCAAAACATTATCTACATTTTTTACCATAAGTTTTCCACTTTCGTCTGTATAAGTGGTATCTTTTAAATAGTCGATTTCTTCTTCGACAATTAAATCTTCTTCATTCTTATCTATATCAGTATTAGGCAACTGAACATTATTCCATTTTTCTTCATTAGGGGGTGTTACAGTTGTATTGACAGATTCAGCTTTGGCATCTCTATCAAATAAATTTAATACAACATCTTTAAGAGGAAGAGAAATGCTCACTACTAACAATCCAATAATTACAATTCCTATAAAATTCTTCTTCTTCATGAGTACACCATCCTTTATATTCTGTAAGTTAATATGCTTGTCCTTAATACAATAATATGACAAAATTCGATAAAATGCAAATTATATTAAATAAGTTTCAAATTTGGTGCCAGGCACCAATTTCTAAACTTATTTGGGTATAATATAATAGTTGATTAATATATACAATAGATGGAGGTATAAACATAATGAAAGCAAGAAAAAATGGATTTAAATGGATTTTAGGAATTTTAGTAGTCATGGCAATTGCAGCTTTTGTATTAGGGAGAATAAGATCGCCTAAAGAAATTGCGGGAGATGAAATAGAGGTTAAATCAGGAGATGTCAGCACATATTATAGTTTCGCTGGTAGCATAGAAGCAAAGAATAGGCAGACTATATTTGCAGAACAAGCCATACAGATTAAAGAGTTCAAGGTTCAAACAGGAGACATGGTAAAAAAAGATGATGTAATATATGAGACAAATAGAGGAGTAGAGGTTAAATCTGAAATAGATGGAGAAATACTTGATATTTTTGTTGAAGAAGATGAACAGTTAATGCCAGGGGCTAAGATTATTGAAATAGTAGATTATAAGGATTTACAGTTAAGAGTAAAGGTAGATGAGTATGATTTAAAATCTATAGAAAAAGACATTAAAGCAAGTATCACTATTCATGCTTTAAGTAAAGACTTTGAAGGAATAGTGACAGATATAGCAAAGGAAGGTATATTTATGAATGGCGTTACTTTCTTCAATACTACTATCTCAATTGAAAATGAAGGAGATATATTAGTAGGTATGAGTGCGGAAGCTAAGGTACTAAATGAAAGCGCTGAAGCTGTAGCTATTTTACCTATGACTGCTATCAATTTCAGAGATGATAATAGTCCATATGTAAATGTAAAAAAAGAAGGATTAATTGAGACTGTAGATGTTGAACTAGGTATTACTGATGGAATAAATGTAGAAATCAAATCTGGTGTAAATATTTCAGATAAAGTATTTGTTCCTAAGAAAGCGAATCATAATTTCGGGCCACCTGAAGGAGTTAGAAACTCTCGTAATTCAGGAGGGGATAATTAATGGATGAAATACTAAAGATGACAGATTTGGTTAAAATCTATTATTTAGGTGGAGAGGAGCTAATAGCTCTAGACAAGGTTAATCTTACAGTAAACAAGGGAGAATTTGTATCAGTACTTGGTCCATCAGGATCTGGCAAGTCAACATTGATGAATATAATTGGGTGCTTAGACACCCCTACTTCAGGGTCCTATACCTTAGCTGGAGAAAAAGTTGCAAACCTTAGCCAAAAAGAATTAGCTAGGATTAGAAATAGAGAGATAGGATTCATATTCCAGTCTTTTCAATTATTGCCAAGAATGTCCGCTCTTCAAAATGTAGAACTCCCATTAGTGTATGCAGGAGTCCCTGCCAAAGAAAGACGAAGAAGATCTATAGCGATACTAGATAGGGTAGGATTGGGAGATAAATTACCAAACTTACCAACTCAGCTATCAGGAGGACAACAGCAAAGAGTTGCAATAGCTAGATCTGTAGTAACAGAGCCATCTATACTGCTTGCTGATGAGCCTACGGGAGCCTTAGATCAAAAAACAGGAGTCCAGATAATGGAGTTGTTTCAAGAATTAAATCATGAGGGTAGAACCATAGTCATGATAACCCATGATAAAAATATCGCCACCCATGGAAATAGAATAGTAAATATAGTAGATGGTAAGATGTTTGAAGGTGGTGGGGACCATGCTTAGAGATAGTATCAAGATGTCTTGGAGCAATATAATAAGTAATAAAATGCGTTCCTTTTTAACCATACTTGGTATAATAATTGGAGTTGCCTCCATTATAGCACTTATTACCATAGTTCAAGGAGCTACAGATGAAGTGACAAATCAAGTATCTTCACTGGGCGCAGACAAGATAACTGTTCAAGCAATGGGAACACCTTTAAAACAGGGGTTAAATGAAAGAGACTTAGAAGCATTAGGAAACATTGAAAATATAAAAGGACTGTCTCCTACAATAACAGGAAAGACTTCCATAGCCAGTAATGGAACAGTAATGACTGAAGTTACTGTAGAAGGGAAAAACGAAGTACATTTTAAAGCTAATGATGATATCATAAAAAATGGAAGAGGATTGAATATTTTAGATATAGAAGAAAATACAAAGGTTGCCATAATAGGATCTAAAATAAATGAAGAGTTATTTTTAGGAAAAGACCCAATAAATAAAGATATATTAATAAATGGAGTAAGCTTTACTATAGTTGGAGTATTAAATTCAAGTAGTGAATTTTCTTTTTCTTCATCTAATGAAACCATTATAATTCCATATACTACAGCTATGAAAACTGTAGGTAGTAGGAGTATAACGAATATCGATGTATACATGGCTGATAGTAATAAATCTGATATTATAATGGATGATATAAAACAAGTTCTAAATCAAGCTTTCAACTATAAGAAAAACTCATACTTTGTATTCAATATGGAAGACATAATATCTGCAATAGGAGATATTACAGGGATGATGTCATTGCTTCTTGCAGGCATTGCTTCTATATCCTTAGTTGTAGGAGGTATTGGTATAATGAATATGATGTTAGTATCTGTGACAGAGCGTACTTCTGAAATAGGACTTAGGAAAGCATTAGGTGCTGAACCCAATAGTATACAATTACAATTTCTTATTGAATCCATATTTTTATCAATCTTTGGAGGTATACTGGGATTAGCATTAGGTCTTTCTATTGCGTATATTGCTTCAATTTATATAGGATTTAGCCTGACGGTTTCAATGTCTACAATAGTTTTAGCGATTGGATTTTCAGCCATAGTCGGAATATTATTTGGATTTATGCCAGCTAGAAAAGCTAGTAGACTAAATCCTATTGATGCCCTGAGGAGTTTGTAGATAAAAGTCTTTCAAATATTTCATAAGAAAAAACAATAGTAGAAATATAAAAACTGAGTTAGTAAAATAACTTAGTTTTTATTGTATTTCGGGTATCTAAACATTATAATAGAATGGAGGACAATTGGAGGTGGGAAAATGAAAACTACTTATCTTAAAAAGTATTTAAAAAGATATAAAAAGCAATATTCAATCGCTATTATATTTATTATATTGGAAACCATGGGAGATTTAATTCAACCTACAATTATGTCAAAAATAATAGATAATGGTGTAAAAACAGGAGATATAAATTATGTATTAAAGCTGGGAGGGCTAATGTTTTTATTGACTGCCATAGGTGCCACTTTTGCAGTTATTAGAAATATTGTATCTTCTAGAGTAAGTCAAAACTTTGGAGCAGATCTTCGTGAGGATTTGTATATTAAGATACAAGGGTTCTCTTTTGATAATGTAGATGAATTTCAAGACGCTTCTTTAATTACTAGGCTTACTAATGATGTAAATCAATTACAAAACTTCGCCCATGGAATGATGAGGATATTTGTAAAGGCTCCAATTATTGGAATAGGCTCAGTAGTTATGGCCTTTGTTTTAAATCCTAAAATGGCCCTTATATTATTGGCAATTGTCCCAATTGTTGTTGTTATTATTTCATTAAATTTGAAAATCTCTTATCCAATATTTACAAAAATTCAAAAGGCTTTAGATAAAGTTAATGGAGTCATGAGAGAATATCTTGCTGGAATTAGGGTTGTTAAGGCATTTAATCGATTTAATTATGAAAAATCTCGATTTAGAATAGTCAATGATGAGTTGAGAGGTATTACCCTTAAGGGAATGAGGGTTGTAGCAGTATTCAATCCTTTCGTAGCCCTAGTAGTTAATATAGGTATTGTATTAGTTCTATGGCTTGGAGGCCTAATGGTAAATAGCGGTGATATGGAAGTCGGAAAAATAATGGCCTTTGTCAACTATATGACCCAGGTGCTTTTCTCCCTTATAATGATGACAAGAATATTAAATATGTTCATTAGGGCCAAGGCATCTTCTGAACGAATAGGAGAAGTATTTGAAGCCAAGGATACTATTAGAGTAGAGGATAATCCTATTTCATTTAAAGATGCAGAGGGAAGGATCGAATTTCAAAATGTATATTTTAAGTATCAAGGCATCAGTAAATATGTTTTAGAGGATATAAGCTTTCATGTAAATCCCGGAGAAACCTTAGCTATTATTGGTTCAACTGGTTCTGGAAAATCCTCTTTGATCAATTTAATACCAAGGTTTTATGATGTAAATAAGGGAACAGTGAAGATTGATGGTATAGATGTAAAGGATATAACTCTAGAGGAGTTACGAGAAAAAGTTGGTATAGTACCACAAAAGGTATTATTATTTACAGGTACTATCAAGGACAATATTAAATGGGGAGATGAAGATGCAACGATTGAAGATGTAGAAAGGGTTGCAAAAATTGCTCATGCCCATGAATTTATTACTTCCTTCAATGAAGGATATAACACCTATTTAGGGCAAGGTGGAGTAAATTTATCTGGGGGACAAAAACAAAGGATATCCATAGCCAGAGCCCTTATTAAAAAGCCGGAGTTATTGATTTTAGATGATAGTACTTCTGCAGTTGATTTAATTACTGAGAGAAAAATAAGGCAAGGATTAAAGGAATATCTAAAAAACACTACAACCATATTAATTGCCCAAAGAATAACATCTGTAATGGATGCAGATAAGATTCTTGTAATGGATAGAGGAAAGATAGTCGGTCAGGGAACACATAAGGAGCTTATGAAAGATTCAGAAGTATATAAGGATATTTATTATTCCCAGTTAGGAAAAGGGGGGATGAACTTTGGATCCTAGACAGAAAAGAAGAGGAGCAACAGGCATTGCAGGGCCTATGAGTGCTAGACTTACAGTTGAAAAGCCAAAGGATGTAAGGCATACACTAAAGAGATTATGGGATTCTTTTAAGCTAGAAAGAAAAACCCTTATTATAACATTTGTCCTTATATTCATATCTGGCTTGTTAGGAATATCCGTCCCTTACTTAATAGGAAAATCAATAGATGCTATATACCCAGGGGAGGCCTTAGTTGAATTTGAAAACTTAAGATTTATTGTATTGATATTATTATCTGTGTATATATTAGACAATCTTCTTACATTTTTGCAAGAATATATTGTTGCAGGGATTGCCCAGAGAGTAGTGTATAACTTGAGGGGAAACTTATTTGAAAAGCTTCAATCCCTACCTATTATGTTTTTCGATATTCATACCCATGGAGAAATAATGAGTAGATTGACCAACGACATAGATAATGTAAGCACCACCATATCACAAACAACTGTACAGCTCATGACATCTGTAGTGAATATACTCGGTTCCTTAATTATGATGATTTATCTAAGTCCCCTAATGACTGGAGCCAGCTTAGTAACCATACCCTTGGTATATCTTTTAACAAAAATCATAACAAAAAAGACAAAACTATTATTTAAGGAACAGCAAAGGACCTTAGGGACCCTAAATGGGCATATTGAAGAATCCATAGCAGGAATACATGTAGTTAAGGCCTTCAACAATGAGGAGAAGGTAATAGCCGAATTTAAAAGGGAAAATGATATCCTAAGAGATGTGGGGGTAAAGGCACAAATCTGGTCAGGCTTCATCATGCCTATTATGAATGTAATAAATAATTTTGGATTTGGAGTTATAGCTATATTTGGAGGGATATTGGCTGTCAAGGGTGCTATTTCTGTTGGTGTTATTGCCAGCTTTATTTCCTATTCCAAGCAATTTACAAGACCATTGAATGAACTTGCCAATACATTTAATACATTACAATCAGGTATAGCAGGAGCAGAAAGAGTCTTTGAGATATTGGATGAAGAAGAGGAAAGAAAGGACAGTGAAAGTGCAATAATTTCACAGAAGATCAATGGAGAGGTAGAATTTAAAAATGTGACCTTTGAATATGAAGAAGGTGAACCTGTTTTAAGAGATATGTCATTCAAGGTAGAGCCTGGAATGAACATTGCATTAGTAGGGCCTACAGGGGCAGGCAAGACTACCATAGTAAACTTGCTAACTGGATTTTATGATATAGATAATGGTGAGATATTAATAGATGGAGTGAATATCAAGGATTATAAAAAGGATTTCTTGAGAAGAATCTTTGGAATGGTACTACAAGATACTTATCTATTTTCAGGCACTATAAAGGAAAATATTAAATATGGAAATCTAGATGCTAGAGATGAAGAAATAGAAAGTGCAGCTATCTTAGCAAGGGCAGATGATTTTATAAATAAGCTACCAAATGGATATGAAACATATCTAAATGAAGGTGGAAATAATCTAAGCCAAGGTCAAAGGCAGCTATTAGCCATATCTAGGGCAGTACTATCTAACCCATCTATACTAATACTAGATGAAGCAACATCCTCGGTAGATACTAGAACAGAGCTAAAAATCCAAGAAGCCATGGTAAAATTAATGGAGAATAGAACAACTTTCATCATAGCTCATAGACTTTCAACAATTAGAGATGCAGATATAATTATGGTAATAGATCATGGAGAAATAGTAGAAAAGGGCAGCCATGAAGAATTAATTGAGAGAAAAGGACATTACTATAATTTGCACCAGAGTCAATTTGCTAATGAGAGTGTATAGGTGAATAGGAATGAATATCTAAAATAAA
Source organism: Tissierella sp. (assembly GCF_031460495.1). Lineage (NCBI taxonomy): Bacteria > Bacillati > Bacillota > Tissierellia > Tissierellales > Tissierellaceae > Tissierella > Tissierella sp. The sequence continues at coordinate 155,212 of NZ_JAVKTS010000001.1, forward strand.
ATCCCCTAGATCATAGGGGATTTTTGTTTTAATTACTTATTTACTTTATTTCATTATTTATTATTTCACACTGAATTTATACCCCATTCCTTTAATAGTATGAATAAAAGTTGGATTCTTAGGTTCTTGCTCTATCTTTTTTCTTATATTGCTTATATGAACCATAATTGTGCTATAATCCCCTAAACTCTCTGCCCCCCAAAGAGCTTGAAAGAGTTCTTCACCACTAAATACTGTATTAGGATTTTGGGCTAATAAAGCTAAGAGCTGAAATTCTTTAGGAGATAAGATTACTTCTTGTCCATCTAGTGTCACCTTGAAATGGGCTATATCAATAGTCAAATTTAAATAGGATATTAGATTATTTTGATTATCCTGTGTATTGGTCTTCTCTATTATACGATTTCTTCTCAAATGAGCTTTAACCCTTGCAATTAGCTCCAAAGAATCAAAGGGCTTGCAAATATAGTCATCTCCACCTACCATAAGGCCTGTGTATATATTGGTTGCAGTGGATTTGCTACTAAGAAATATAATAGGGCTAGAGATTTTCTTTCGCATGTGCTGGCATACTTCTATTCCATCTAAGTCAGGCATGACCATGTCTAAAATAATCAAATCTGGCTTTTCAGAGAAAGCAAGAGATAAGCCTTCTTTCCCATTTTTAGCCGTAAGTACATTATAGTTTTCATCTTCAAGGTACATGGTAACTATTTCCCGAATATCTTCATCATCATCAATAACTAATATGGTTTCCCTTGCCATTATGATTCCCCCTTATTATGTAAGTAGATATTTTTACGATAACCTCTTATATATTGGTAGGGTGAAGAAAAAACTACTCCCCTGTCCAAGTTCACTTGTGACCCATATTTCACCTCTATGATAATTGACTATTTCTTTAGCTATTGAGAGTCCTAGACCAGTGCTGTTTGAATTGCTTTTATCTACATTGGAAGACATATAGAAGCGGTCAAAGATATAAGGCAATTCATCTGTAGATATACCAAATCCACTATCGGATACTTCAACGAGAAGCTTCTCTTTATCATCAGTAAAATTAAAGCTTATACTTATAGTATCATCATCAGTAGTATATTTATGGGCATTACTTATTAGGTTATAAAATACTCTGTCCAGCTTTTCGATATCAATCATTAGAAAGATATTTTCAAGAATAAGGGTTTCATCTTGAGAATCAGATATAGAAGATATTTCAACTTTTCTATTATTTCGAAGGCTATCTATGTTGAATCTCTTTGTAAAAGATTCAATCAAGGTCCTCACTGGAACTTCTTCTATATTTAACTTCATCTGTCTAGATTGAAGTTGAGATAAGTCTAATAATTCCTGTATCATATTATTTAGAAAATCAATTTTGCTATTAGTTCTTTCTAGATATTTATTTTGTTTTTCTGGGTCTTTTACCTTTCCGTCCAATATGGCATTGATATAGCCTTTGATTCCCGTCAAAGGAGTTCTAAGGTCATGAGATATATTTTGAATCAGGTCTTGTAATGACTTTTCAGATCTTGAAACTGCATGATAGGCGCTTTGCAGTTCCCTTCTTGAGTTTTCCAAGGCAAGGGTTCTTTCGATTACCTTATCCTCTAAAGACACATTAAGTTCTATAAGCTCTTCTGTTAACAATTCCACCTTATAGAAGCTTCTTGATAGTTTCTTGGCTAAAACCATAGATTGGGAAAATACAAATATCAATAGTCCCCAAGAAGATAGATTTCCCCTTGTAATAAAGTTTCTTAAAAAATGATCATCAGAATCAGCAAACATAGTACTTAGAAAGAGAATATCATTTATAGAGAAGAGAATCAGTACAAGAACTCCCATACCTATTAAGAAAGCTCCTTCTCTTTTTCTGTAGCAAATGATTGTAATAATATAAAATAAATATATGAAGACAAAAAAAGTAAATATTTGATAATAGGTATTTATATCATTAAATACCCTAGCAGGGGTCAGTAAAACAATGAATCCAAAAGAAAAACCAATTAATAAAATTAATCTGTTAATCCTCTTAGAAGTGTCCTCAGGGAAAACTGACTTAAGAAATAATGTAAACAAAGGCACTCCTAAATAATAAGCAAAGGTTTGAATCTTATGGGCTAATTCCCAACTAAAACTAGGGAAGAGATTGATGAAGTATATTTCACCAACTAACAAGGTTCGCATACTGATCAATAGACAGAATATGCCAAAAAATAAAGTAGATTTGTCCTTAGTCCTAAAGATAAAAAGTATAATATGATAAATCCCCATGATAAAGAGACTTCCAAATAGGAATAACTCAAGGGTTAAATTGCTTATATAGAGATCAGATATTTGAGATGCAGTTCCTAATTTTATGCTTTCTAAGATTCCACCGCTACGATGCCTAAAATTTGAAACTTGAATTACCAATTCAATAGTATCAGAAGTAGGATTTATGTATTTGATTTGAGGCAGATACTGAGGGGTCATTTGATTTATGTCTGTACCCACTTGTCCAGCCCAGGCTGTTAACTCTCCATTGACCCAAAGTTTATAGGCTGTAAATATCCTAGGAAGCTTAATTCCCAAGCTTTCATCACTATTGTTTTTTATCAGCAGTCTATATGTAGCATATCCCTTTCCTGAAAGTTCTTGACCATCAAATTCATATTTGTTCCAAGCCCTAGGAAGTACAATTAAATTATTCTCTGATTCTAAGTCTACTTTATTAAAGTCTTCTGGAGTAAGAAGTTCCTTCCAGTAAAATTCCCATTGGCCATCTAATTTAACAATTCCATCTTGATGGTAAGTCCAATTTGATAAATCCAAAGTTCCATTTATTGCTTGAGGCTTATCCATAGCAAAACTAGTCCTTGGTATTGTTAATATTAAGGATATAAAAATATAGAGAAAAACACTTGTCTTAATGGATTTTCTTTTCATGTCCATCCTCCAAACTTGTTTGAATTTAAAGAAAGCTTTAGGATTCTTAAGGTTGCCTTAAGGCAGTTGACTTAGTTTCTATGATATAATTAAGACACAAATAGACAAAATATTACAAATATTTATCTTTATTCTTATATTATATCAGAGATACAAAATAATTTCGACAAGTTAATTACTTATTTCAGAAAGGGGGCAATTTCATGACTAAGCGTATTGTAAGTTTAATTCTTCTAGTTTGTATGTTGGTAAATATTCTTCCACTTGATTTAATTGCAGAAGCTCAATCTGCATCAAGTAATATGAAGGATATAAACCTACTTTCAAAAGATACAAACCCATTTAAAGATGTAAATGAAAAGGATTGGTTTTATGATTCAGTAGTTTATGTATTAGAACAAGGAATATTTAAGGGAACAGGGGATGACACTTTCTCTCCATATGGAACCATGACCAGAGGCATGTATCTAACTTTGATTGGTAGAATCGCAGGTGTGGACTCAAGCCAGTATAAGGATAGCAGCTTTACAGATGTGGATAAAGATGCTTACTATGCTCCCTATGTTGCATGGGCTGTTCAAAATGGAATTACACAAGGAGTTGGCAACAATCGATTTAATCCTAATGGAATAGTTAGCCGTGAGCAGATGGCTACTCTTACAGTTCGTTTTTTTGAAGTCAGTAATATATTACTTCCAGATGATTCTGATGTGACAGAAGATCCAAAGGATTTAGGAGATGTAGCAGCTTGGGCACAGGAATCTGTATTAAAACTCTGGAAGGCAGGTCTTTTTAAAGGTAGTAATGGAAGATTTGCTCCTAAATCAAATGCAATTCGTGCAGAGGCAGCAGCTTTATCTACACGAATTAGCAAGACGGTGGTAGAATGGCAAGAGACAAAAAATGAGCCAACACCAACACCGGATCCAAAACCAGAGCCGAAACCAACTACACCACCAACACCATCGGGACCTTCAGGATCTTCAGGATCTTCAGGGTCACCGGGACCTTCAGGACCAACTACACCACCAGTAGCTAAAAAATATACTATAAAATTTGATTCTCAAGGTGGATCTTTAGTAAATTCTATAGTTCTTGAAGCAGGTAAGACTATTGATGAATTGCCAATAGCAGAAAAAGAGGGGGCTGTTTTCCTTGGTTGGTATAGGGATCTCAGTCTAGATGGAGATATTTTTTCTGAAAGTAGTAGTATAAGTGAAGATACAACCCTATATGCAAAATATTTAGGAATTCAAGAAATAGAAGAAGAGATAATAGAAGATTCTTTTAGCCTAGTTGAACAGGAGCCTAATCTTGCATTTAATTTGAGTTCCGGTGATCTGTCGGCATATGAAATAAAATCAGCCCTATCTCTAGAAATTGCTGATGGTTCTAAGGAAGTAGAACTACAGGTAAGTGGAAGTAATGGCAACTTTGTCCTAAAGGCAGTGGATGGATTTACCGAAGGCGCTTCCTATAAGCTTAGCTTAATAGATGAGGACCTGAGTTTTTCTGATAAAGATGGTCAGGTTCGGACATGCTCATTTACAATAAAAAAGGGTGAAGTATATAATTTAGAGTTAAATGATGGGATTATATATATACCAAGTGAACATATATCAAAAATTACAAAGGATAATGTTTATGTTAGTTCCCTGTCTATTCCTCTAGTAGCCTTCAATGAAGAAGATGAGGGCGATGACTCTTCTAATACTGGAGATTTCAATTATATGGGATTTGAAACTATAGAAGTTGGAGATGTACTCTGTATATATAGTGGAGACAAGCCTGAGTCAGGAGACGACGCTGACTATGTTGATGATGATATTGCATATGTTACAGTTATAGGAGTAGATGGAAAAAAAATTAGCTATACTGGTGCAGAGCCAGATGAAGTTCTATTTATTCCAGATATGCTTCCTATTTTTGTAGGAGATGGACATAGTCTTATAAATTATATAAATAATGGAGGGACAGGTTCCTTCACATCATCATTAGAATATTTAAACTTTGAAAAATTTAGTGACTTAGGACTTAATGCGGAAACTAGCATTGATGTAGGAGATTTTCTAATACTTAGTAAAGTTGATTTGTTATCTGAAGCAGATGAGGGAGCAGAAGAAGTTGATCAAGAAGAAGTAATCAGCTATGCTAAGGTAGTTGATATAGAAACTGAAGGGACTTCAGTAAAGGTTTATTTTGAACCAACTAACTTAGAAGATATAGAGAATTCTGTAAACTATCATTCTAAAAATGATATAGATGGAGACCAAATGCTCCAAAACATAGATGTAGATGAATTAGAGAAAACAATTACTGAACAAATAGAAAATAGTGAATTTGCAGATAAGGCAGCTTCCTACTTGACCAAATTCGCCATGTCAACAGATGGTTTCATTCAAGTTGCTGATGCCCATGGGGGATTAGAATCCCTTCGCATTAATCTTGCTGATGGCTCGAGAATAAGCACAGATGAATTTCAATTGATGGCTGCAAATGCCAAAGTAAAATTAAAAGAGAAGAAGATAAAGGCAAGCATTAATAAAAGCCCAAAAAACTTTAATGGTGGAATCCATTGTACTATTCAAGTAAATCTTACTATCCATGTTCAAGCTGGAGATGGAAATGTAATAGAGATAAAATTGACTGCGAATTTTGTGGAAAAAATTAAGTTATCTGTAGTTGCCTCTGCAAGTAGTATATGGGATTATTATACTAAAAAAGTATGGCGTGTAAAAATCAAGATCCCATATATAGCTGACTATAGCGTATCTGCTAGTATGGATTTATATAATTACACATCAGTTAATTTTAAGGCAGTAGTATCCACAGTAGGTGGTGTGGATACAGTAGATGTTTCGGCACAGATAGAAAAAATCCTTGGAAGTAAAGACAAAAAAGAGATTACTGAAGATGTCACAGAGCTTTATGACCTATATAGTGAAATGATGGAAAATGGCACTGATTGGATAGAAATATTCGATCAAGAAATTCTATCTGTACCAGTGAGTCTGCTTTGGGGAGCAGTCCAGATGAGAGTTACAGCCAATTTTGTTGCATCAGCCAATATAAATGTAGCAATTGGATGTAATTTTGAGTATAAGACAGGTACAAGATACAATTTCTGGGCTAGAGTAGAGGGAAAGACAGCTGGTACAAGCACTGTTGATCTCATGGATGAGACTTATAACTTCCAATTCTATGTCATGGGTATCCTTGGACTTAGGGCAGGTATCAAGTTAGAGGTAGCCGTAGGTATTATATCTTTGGACCTAGGCAGTGTAGGAATTATTGCAGAGAGTGGTATTTTCACTAAACTATATGGCTTCTTCTTCTATGAAAAGAAATCTGTAAATAACAAGACAACATCATCAAAATCTGGGGCTCTATATTTTGAGTTAGGTGTTTATTTTGAGACATCATTTAAGGCCCAGGCCATGAAGGGTAAATATGAATACAATCCGACCTTGTATGAGAATGAATGGACTCTTCTTAATGCTGGACAGAGGTATAATGTCTTTGATTTTGCCTATGACAAACCTGCAAGTATTACATTTAATAATAGTACAAAAACTTATAGCCTTCCAAATGATACTTTCAAAATGACATATTTGGATCTTAGGGAAGGAGAGCAATCGGAAAAGATATATCCAATCGGAGACTATACAGTTGCTTTTTCAGATAAACGATTTAGCCTTAAGGACAATAATATAGTAGCAAATATACCATCCAATATAAATTACCTAGAAGCAGATATGACAGTAACATGGAAAAAGGCACCATTAGCATTTTCATCAATTCCAATTTCTCGTAGCTATCGTCTAGTATGGGATACTTTAAATAAAAATGGTTATACAATTACATTTGACACCAAGGGCGGAAGTGCAGTAAAAGCTATTACTAAGAAATATGGAGAAGCTATTTCTGCTCCAAAGGCTCCGACTAGAGCTGGATACACCTTTGGAGGATGGTATTCAGACGCAGCACTTAAAAATCAATATGTTTTTAAAACCATGGGATGGGAGAATATAAAGGTCTATGCAAAATGGACTGCAAATACCAATACCAAGTATAAAGTAGAACACTATCAAGAGGATATTAGCAATAGCAACAAATATACTTTAGTTGAAACTCAAACATTAACCGGAACAACAGATACAGATGTAAAACCTGCAGTAAGAAACTATGGTGGATTTACATCACCTGCAGTAAAGACAGTTAAGATTGCTGCAGATGGAAGCACCAAAGTTGAGTACAGATATACTCGTAATATCTATCAGCTGAGCTTTGTAACCAATAATGGTGAAAGCAACATAGTAAAAGACATGAAATATGGTGCAAGTATTACAGCCCCTGTATTGAAGAAAACAGGTCATGAGTTTAAGGGGTGGGATAAGGCAGTTGTAGATAAGATGCCAGCATCTAATCTGACATATAATGCTTCATGGACTCCAAGCTCCTATATAATTTCATTTGATTCAAATGGAGGATCAAGTATTCAAAATAAAACTATAAGCTATGGAGCAAAATATGGAAGTCTTCCAATACCAACAAGGCAGGGTTATGCATTTAGTGGTTGGTATACAAATGAATCCAATGATATAGCTTTTGGAAGCCTTATAAGTTTAGGAGATATATTTAAAAATACTTCAGCACAAACCCTATATGCTAAATGGACAGAAGCGGAAACATCATATAAAGTAGAACATTATAAAGAGAATTTAGATGGTAAAGATTATAGTTTAGTAGATACAGAGAGTCTAACAGGAAAGACAGGTGAAAGTGTAACACCAGGAGTCAAGACATACGAAGGATTTACTAAGCCATCAGCAGAAGCAGTAACTATTAAAGCAGATGGAACAACATTAGTTAAATACGAGTATACAAGAAACAGCTATACACTAAGATTCAAGCTAGAAAATGGTGAAGAAGACATAGTAACCCAAGTAAAATATGAAGATACAATAGTAATACCAGAAGAACCAATCAAAACTGGATTTACATTTGCAGGCTGGGAACCAACAACAGCGACAAACATGCCAGCAGCAGATGTGACCTACACAGCAGTATGGGATGCAAACGAAGTGTCTTACAAAGTAGAGCACTTTAAAGAGAATTTAGATGGAGAATATGATTTGCTTCCATCAGAGACAGAAAACCTAACAGCTACAGTAGGTGCAAGTGTAACTCCAGGATTAAAGAGCTACACAGGATTCACAGCACCATCAACACAAACAGTAACCATAGAAGCTGATGGAACAACATTAGTAAAATATGAATATAAGAGAAACAGCTATAACTTAATCTTTTTAGATAGTGATGATTTGGAAATTGCTAGAACGCAAGTAAAATATGAAGGAACAATAACACCACCTGTAGACCCAACAAAAGTAGGCTATACATTTACTGGTTGGAATTCAGAGCTAGCAGTAACTATGCCAGCAGAAGGTGTGACTTACACAGCACAATGGGCAGCAAATGAATTGGCTAATTATACAGTAGAATATTATACTCAAGATCTTGACGGTATAAACTATACACTGGAAGAAACTGTACCTTCAACAGGTATAGCAGGTACAAGGATAACACCATTAGTAAAAGAATACTCAGGATTCACATCACCAGCATCTCAAACAGTAACTATTGCAGCAGATGGATCTACAGTAGTGAGATATGAGTATACGAGAAACAGCTATACCCTAACATTCGAACCAGGAAATGGTGATGCTGATGCAGTAATTACAGCAAAATATGAGGCAGAGATTACTATACCTGCGGACCCAGAGAGAACAGGCTATACTTTTGGAGGTTGGTATCCATTACCTCAGGCAACCATGCCAGCAGGAAATATAACCTTCACAGCTCAATGGACAGCAAATAATTATACTGTTACCTTTGATAGCAATGATGGTGAATACTGTAGTGATATTGTAGTAACATATGGCTCAACTTATGGAACATTACCGATACCTAATCGTGAGGATTATACCTTCGAAGGTTGGTATGATGGAGAAACAGAAGATAATGGTAGTGGAAATCGTATTGAATCTTTTACAACAGTATCCATAGTAGGAGACCATACACTATATGCAAAATGGGAGTTGGACAATTCTGTTGGGGAAGCAGAAAATGCTGTAGCAATAGCAGAATTAAGCCAAAGCCATGAGGACTTTAAAATTGCACAGGATCTTGTAACTGCATTATTAAATGAAGTTGAAAAAGATAGATTGCAGGAGATATTAGATAACATCATTGTAATCTATAATTTAGCACTGGCAAACAGTAAGCAAATTGAGATTCATCCAACATATTGTGTTCATAATGGCACAAGGATAGATTATGTAAGTAAAAAATTTGCATTTGTTATTACTGGTAGTTCCACAGGAAGTACTCCATTACAGATACATGATGAGTTAGGTATACCAGTGGTTTATGATATAACTCTAAGAGATGCTAATATCATAGCAAGCTCATGGGCTACTGCTGTTAGATTTGACAGTAATAATAGCGACAATAGTTTAGTCATAAATTTAAGAATTGAAGGTAATGTAAAGATTGAAGCTGATAATCATTCAGGAATTCAGGGTAATGGATATTCAACTATAAATCTTTCAGGAACTGCTAATAGTACTTTAAATTGTGGCGCTAGACAGAGTAGCGCAGGGAGAGCTATTGGTGAAAGATTTACAATTAATATTGACGAATATAATATTAGAGAAATGAAAGCAGGCAATGTAGTTACTCAAAATATAACTGATGCACAGGTAGTAGGCAATATAAAACTAGACATAGTATTTCAATAAGCAGAATATAATTTTCTGAATCAATGATTAAGTAAGTAACAGAACCCTAAGCTGAATATTTATATATTCACTTAGGGTTCTCTAGTTGTGATAAGGCTACAAAATCAACACCACAAAACAATAGCAATATTCTATAAAAAACATGACATTATTTAGAAGCAAACTATTGCCTCGTGAGTTTAATATATTATATATAAGTATATTTACTAAATTATGGGGTGATATTATGGAGAGCTGCTTTAATAACTACAGATTTTGGAGGAAACCTATTTTAACATTGCTGATTTTGGTATTAATAATTCCCTTATTTTCAATTCAATCTCTTGCTGCACCTACAGATACAATAGTAGTAAAATTAGGAGATCCTTGGATGCTTGTAAATGGAGTAAAGAAGGAGATTGACCCTGGGAGAAATACCGTTCCTGCAAAAGTGGATGGTAGAATATTAGTCCCTGTAAGGGCAATAGTTGAAGAGATGGGTGGATCTATTGGCTGGGAGCCAAATGAAAAGAGAATAGACATTGAACTAGGTACAATAAAAATTCAACTATGGATAGATAAAAAAGATGCAATAATAAATGGGGAAAGAGTAATTATGGATGTACCACCGATGACAATCAGTAGTAGAACTATGATACCTGTACGATTTGTTGCTGAAAATCTGGGTGCTGATGTAAAGTGGAACGATAGCACAAAAGAGGCCACCATAAGCTTTGGTAAGGAGAGTAGTAGTTCAGGACCATACGATTGGGATTATGTTGTAATAAATGACATTGAAATACCAAAGTCTGACTATATAGCCATAGAGAAGAATGACGAAGTTAATATTTTCGTATCTTTAGACAAACTACAATATGCAGCTAAGTTTCCTTCATTATATGTATTTATGAATCCTTATCCAGATGTAAATGTGGTTAATGACAATATTAGTTTTAGTTGGGAACTGGAAAATGAAATTGTTTTACAGATAGATATGAAAAAAGGGAGCACAGAAATTGTTTTTGATGGAGAGATTATAGATCTTGGAGTAGCACCATTTGATAAGGATGGTAAGCTGTTTGTTCCCGCCAATATTTTTATTATATTGTTTCAGATGAAACCAATATTGGACGAAGAATTAAATGCTTTATATTTACAATACAATGATGACTTTCCTTCTGGCTTACTTGTGGGAACATGGTCAGATGTTCATACTGATTTGTTTACTGCTTATAAAGATGTAATTAGTGGGGCAGTAGGACTATCATCTTTTGCTAATTCTTATAAATACAAAGATGATGGAACTTATCAGAGGATAGCAATAAGCGTTGGGGGATTCCAAGATACCTTTGTCGATCAGTCTGGAAAATATAAGATTATGGGAAATACAATAATGCACTATGATATTATAGAAACCGTTTATAAAGGGAATCCATTTCAGTTAGTATATAAAGATAGAAAATTCAATAAACCATCTTATAGTATGATAAATAGCTATAGACCTGAAAGTGACGAAATTGAAATCGATGGATTTTGGCTAGATTTACAGAAATAGAGTATCTCAATATCTTAGCAGCAAGTATAGTGGATGTTAGACAATAAAGTCTAGCATCCTTTTTCATAATATCAATTAGCCGCCTAAGTAAAAATAAATATTTAAATAACAGCATAATTACATATTGACAAGTAAATATAATTGGAGTAATATAATAAATATGTTTAGTCGACTAATTAAATACAGGAGGAAAAAATGGATATAATTAAGAAAGATTCCTTATATTATTTATTCCTAGAAATACAAAAACTTCACTATCATAGGATCCATGTACTTCTAGATGAAATAGGTGTTTATCACGGGCAACCACATATGCTTATTACTCTAAATAGGAAAGATGGTCAAAGCCAGAAAGAATTGGCAGAAAGCTTGAATATAAGGGCTTCAACTATAACAGTGATGCTAAAGAGAATGGAGAAGGCGAATTTAGTAATTCGTAAGCAAGATGATGAAGATCAAAGAATTTCTAGGGTATATATTACTGAAGAAGGAAGAGAAATTTGTAAGAAAGCAATTAAAGTAATGGAGAACCTTGAAGAAGAATGTTTTGGGAACTTGACAGTGGAGGAAAAAGCAATACTCCGACGATTGTTAATGCAAATGAAGGATAATCTTCTTGTAGCAAATGATGTAGAAAAATCAAGATAATGTGGGAGGAATATATGTTTAAGATAATAAAAGAAATGAAGCCATTTCTCATAACAATATTGATAATAGTAGGTTTGCTTTTTTTTCAAGCAGCAACAGATCTAGCTTTACCTGATTACATGTCAAATATAGTTAATGTGGGAATACAGCAAAGTGGAATAGAAAATGCAGTACCTGAAGTAATAAGGGCTGGAGAGTTAGAAAAAATTAAGATATTTTTAAGTGAAGATGAAAAGGTTTTAGTAAATAACAGCTATAAACTAATAAGTAAAGAAAATTTATCACAGGAAGAATATAATAATTATTCTAAGAAATATCCGTCTTTAGAAAAGGAAAGTCTATATATCTTGAATACTGATTCTAAAGAAGAAATTGAAAATATGAACTCATTTTTAGGTAAAGCTATGCTTACTGTAGTAGGTATAGAAAAGGGTGCTCCGCAAGGGGTGGCTGCAGGTGAAGTGAACAAAGCTGAAAATCCTTTTGCAAGTTTTCCAGAAGGAACAGATCCTTTTATTGTTTTGTCAAACTTACCCAAAGAACAGTTAGATGGAATAAAGATTAAGATCGATGAGCAATTTAAGGATTTGCCAGATAATATGATAACTCAATCTGCTATAAATTATGTAAAATCTGAGTATGAGGCTATAGGAATAAAAATTGAAAAAACTCAATCTAATTACATTCTATCCATAGGTGGAATAATGATACTGATATCTGTACTAGGCATGGCAGCATCCATACTTGTAGGGTTTTTATCTTCAAGGGTTGCAGCATCTCTAGGAAGAAATCTAAGAGACAAGGTATTTGAAAAGGTTACTTCTTTTTCGAATGCAGAATTTGATAATTTTTCAACTGCTTCTTTAATAACAAGAAGTACAAATGATATTCAGCAAGTACAACAATTTATGGTAATGTTACTCAGAATGGTATTCTACGCACCAATACTTGGAGTAGGTGGAATTATTAGAGCCATTAATACTAATACTTCCATGGCTTGGATAGTTGCTCTTGGGGTTATAGCTATTCTTATTTTAATCATATCACTATTCTCTGTTGCTATGCCGAAATTCAAGATAGTTCAGAAATTGGTGGATAGGGTTAATCTTGTAATGAGGGAAGCTCTGAACGGAACTTTGGTAATTAGAGCATTTAACACTCAGAGATTTGAGGAAAAGAAATTTGACAGTGCAAATAAGGATTTAACTAAGACAAATCTTTTTGTATCTAGACTAATGGTTACTATGATGCCTACAATGATGCTTATTATGAATGGAGTTATGCTGCTTATAGTATGGATAGGGGCACATGAAATAGATAAAGGCGCTATACAGGTTGGTGATATGATGGCATTTATTCAATACGCTATGCAAATAATCATGTCATTCCTAATGTTATCAATGGTATCAATGATACTTCCTAGGGCATCTGTATCGGCTCAGAGAATAGCAGAAATCTTAGATGAAGATATTACTATTAAAGACCCAGTAAGTCCAAAAGAATTCAGTAAAGATATTAAGGGATTACTAGAATTTAAAAATGTTAACTTTAAATATCCTGGCGCAGAAGAATATGTTTTAAAAGATATAAACTTTACTGCAAGACCTGGGGAAACTACTGCTTTTATTGGAAGTACAGGGAGTGGGAAATCTACCCTTGTAAATCTAATCCCAAGATTTTACGATGTTACTGAGGGAGAAATCCTCTTTGATGGTATAAATATAAAGGAAGTTAAACTCCATGATCTAAGGGAAAAGATAGGATATGTTCCTCAAAAGGGCATATTATTTACTGGAACCATAGAAAGTAATTTAAAATATGGTAGGAATTCTGGTGCAAGTAGTGAAGAAGTTCTAAAGGCAATAGAAATATCTCAGGCTAAGGAATTTATTGATGGGAAGGATAATGGGATTCTATCTGAGATATCTCAAGGCGGGACCAATGTATCTGGAGGTCAAAAACAAAGACTTTCAATTGCAAGGGCATTAGCTAAAAAACCTGAATTATTTATTTTCGATGATAGTTTTTCAGCTCTTGATTTTAAAACAGATGCAACATTAAGAAAAACCATGAATGAAGAAATAAAAGATAGAACTGTACTAATAGTTGCACAAAGGATTAATACGATAATGAATGCTGAAAGAATCGTAGTTCTAGATGAAGGGAAGATAGTGGGTATTGGAACACACAAAGAACTTCTAAAGAGTTGCCAGGTTTATAAGCAAATTGCTCTATCACAGCTATCAGAGGAGGAACTTGCAATATGAGTGAAAAAAATGTAAATAAACGAGGATCAGGAGGTATGGGTCATGGACCTATGGGAGGCAGAGCTGTTGAAAAGCCTAAAAATTTCAAGGGAACCTTCAGTCAACTTCTCCAATATTTAAGACCATATAGACTAAAACTTATCATAGTAATAATATTTGCAATAGGTAGTGCAGCTTTTTCAATCATCGGACCAAAGATATTAGGTAAGGCTACGACTTCGATATTTGAAGGATTAATATCTAAGATATCTGGGGTGGAAGGTGCAGGAATAGATTTTCAGTATATAGGAAATATTGTTCTATTGCTTATAGGACTTTACCTTATATCAGCATTGTTTTCTTTTATACAGGGATTTATAGTTTCAGGGGTTGCCCAAAAGGTTTCATATAATTTAAGAAAAGAGATATCTGAAAAGGTAAATAAGCTTCCACTTAAATATTTTGATACTAAGACTCATGGTGAAGTATTATCAAGGGTTACAAATGATGTGGATACTGTAAGTCAATCATTGAATCAAAGTATGAGCCAGATAATAACCTCTACTACTACCTTAGTAGGTGTACTCATTATGATGATATCCATATCTTGGCAGATGACAATTGTTGCTCTTTTAATACTACCACTTTCAATGGTATTAGTCATGACTGTAGTTAAAAAGTCTCAAAAGTATTTTAAAGAACAACAAGCATCTCTTGGACGTGTAAATGGACATGTGGAAGAAGTATATAGCGGACATAATATAATGAAAGTTTTTAATGCAGAGGAAGAATCAGTTTCAGAATTTAGAAAGATCAATGGTGAACTTTACAACTCTGCTTGGAAGTCCCAGTTTCTATCAGGGATGATGATGCCTATTATGACTTTCATTGGCAATTTAGGATATGTTGCAGTTTCAATTTTAGGAGGATGGTTAGCTGTTAGAAAGACTATAGAAGTGGGAGATATACTTTCCTTTATTCAATATATAAGGAGCTTTACTCAACCTATAGCTCAAGTAGCCCAGATATCTAATGTACTTCAATCTACAGTTGCTGCAGCTGAAAGGGTATTTGAATTCTTAGGTGAAGAAGAGGAAACTAAAGAAGTTGAAGTACCTGTTAAGCTTGAAGGAGTAGAAGGTAGAGTAACCTTTGAAAATGTTAAGTTTGGATATAATGAAGAAAATATTATAATTAATGATTTCTCTGCAGACATAGAACCAGGACAGAAAATTGCCATAGTTGGACCTACAGGAGCAGGAAAGACTACAATAGTTAAGCTCTTAATGAGGTTCTATGATTTGAATAAGGGTAGAATACTCCTTGATGGACATGATATAAATGATTTTACTAGATTTGATTTAAGAGATGATTTATCTATGGTTCTCCAAGATACTTGGCTATTCTCTGGGACCATAATGGAGAATATAAGATATGGAAGACTAGATGCCACAGATGAAGAGGTAATAGAAGCTGCAAAGTCTGCCCATGCTCATAGATTTATAAAGACTTTACCAGATGGATATAATATGATTATCAATGAAGAAGCTAATAATATATCCCAAGGTCAGAAGCAATTACTAACCATAGCAAGAGCAATTCTTTCAGATCCAAAGGTGCTTATATTAGACGAAGCAACATCTTCCGTTGATACGAGGACAGAGATACTAATAAAAAGTGCTATGGAAAATTTAATGAAGGGAAGAACATCCTTTATAATTGCCCATAGGCTTTCAACAATAAGAGATGCAGATCTAATCCTTGTTATGAAGGATGGAGATATTGTAGAACAAGGTAGCCATATGGAACTTCTAATGCAAGAAGGATTCTATTCTGAGCTTTATAATAGTCAATTCTCTGATGTGGAGGCTTCATAGGGACATATTCCTAGCCTAAGAACTTACTATAAAGTACCCCCAACCTATACAGAAAAAAAGGTTGGGGGTACTTTATTATTCTATGCTAAATGAGAAAATTCTAATACAAATCTAATACAAATTTAATGGAAATTTCATTATTAACTCACAGACCATTCATATAATAAGTGTAAAGAATAAAATAACAGGAGGAATTAATAATGAAAGATAACTTAAACAAAATATTAGAAGGAATGAAAGAAAACAAGAAAAAGATAACTAAAACAATTTCAATTGTAGTAGGCATAGTCTTAATTGGAAGTGGAATTGTAGGAGGAACGATATATAGTTATGCGAAATCAAACATAAACTATAGTGAGAAGCAATTGGAGGAAATAGCAATTAAAAAGATTCCGGGAGAAGTAATAAAAGTGGAAAAAGAGCTTGATTTTGAAGAGGCCACATTTGAATACACTTTTCAAATAAAAGATAATGAGGATATGCTACAGGAAATTACAATAAGCTCAAAGAGTGGTGCGATTACAGATATAGAAACAAATGAACACGAATTAGAAGATAATGACAACAATCGTGAGGATGATTAGAAAAATGGGTTATAATAAGTAGTGAGCTTAAAAACTCACTACTTATTATTATGAGGGGTTAAGAGATGAAGAATATATTAATAATTGAGGATGAGGCAAATATTTCAGATTTTATAAAAATCGAGTTAGAATACGAAGGGTATAGTGCTGTAGTTTTTGATGATGGTAAGAATGGATTAAATGAATCTTTAAATAAAGATTATGATCTGATAATTTTAGATCTGATGTTGCCTACCCTAAATGGACTTGAAGTATGTAGACGTCTTAAAAGAGAGAAAGATACTCCTGTGATAATGCTAAGCGCGAAAGATAGTGTTATGGATAAGGTAACAGGACTTCAAGTTGGAGCAGATGATTATTTAGCTAAACCCTTTGCAATCGAGGAGCTTCTTGCTCGTATTAATGTTGTTTTTAGAAGAAAAGAAAACAATAATATGACAACGATTAAATTTAAAGATATATTAATTGACCAAGGCTCAAGAGTAGTAAAAAAAGGACAAAAGGAATTAAACTTAACAACTAAAGAATACGAATTATTGGTTTTTCTAATTAATAATAAAGATAAAGTTGTATCAAGGGATTCACTGCTAGAAAACATATGGGGCTATGACTATGACCCAAAAACCAACGTTGTTGATGTTTATATTAGGTATTTAAGAAATAAGCTCAATTCCAAAGATAAAGAACAGTATATTCAAACAGTAAGATCAATTGGATATATTATGAGATTATGATATGAAGAATAAGGTGAGACTTCCAGTATTTTTAGAGCTTACGCTAGTATCAGTATCCATAATTACTACTATTTTGATAATATATACAATTATTCAGCTTATAAGTCTAAACTTTTTTAGTATTGATTACCAAAAGGAGCAAATAAGGAATACATATGAAGATATCGAATATTTTTTATCAGATGCAAATTTAAAAAAAGATAATCTCAATAGTCTTAACGGGTTGATAAAGGAAAGAGAAGAATTTATACGTGTTTATCAAGACAAAACTATTAATTATTTCACACCTTCTGGGGTATGGAAGGACATTTTATTAAATAAAGAAAATGTAAAACTTAAAACATATACTAAGTTTATACGATTTAAAAGATATATAGTATTAGATGCACCTATTTTAATAAATAATAAAGATTACAGAATTCAAATAGTTCAAAGTGTAGGTATATTCAATGACTTTATTGAAAGTTATTTGTCCACTTTTATATTTGCGCTACTAATAGGGTTAGTGCTCAGTATCGTTGGGGCAGTTTATGTTACAAGAAAATTTTTAAACAGACTAAAAGTATTGACTGATACTATGAAGGAAATAAAAGACAAAGGAATGGAGCAAAGAGCTGAAATTTCTGATAAAAATGATGATTTTGATAAGGTGAATATGATTTTTAATACAATGATGGATGATCTAGAAGATTCTTTTGATAAACAAAGCAGGTTTATTGCAGATGCTTCACATGAATTAAGAACGCCATTAACAGCATTACAAGGTCACCTAAGCATGATTCGAAGATGGGGAAAATATGATGAAGATAGGTCAGAAAAATCCATTGAAATTTGTTTAAATGAAGTAAGGCGATTAACCGAGATAGTAAATGACCTGTTAATACTGTCGAGATTAGACAATGGTGACTTTGATATAAGTGATTTAAAACCCATAGATCCTATAAATACAATCATTAACACTATTGAAAATTGCAAGGTACTAAAGGATAAAGTAGAATTTAATGTTAATATCCAGCAAAGCATTAAGGTCAAAATAAGAGAGGAACATTTAAATCAACTCTTAATAATATTTATCGAGAATGCTATTAAGTATAATGACAAGGAAAAAGTTATCATAAATATAGGCTTATACTTAGAGGATGATAAGATAATATTATCAGTAAAAGATAATGGAATTGGTATTCCAGAAGATGAGATACCATTTATTACGGATAGATTTTATAGAGTTGATAAATCAAGAACTCAATTAAATAATTCTTTTGGGTTAGGGTTGTCAATAGCTAAGAGAATAGTTAAAACTTATAAAGGAAGACTTGTTATTTTAAGTGAAATAGGAAGAGGAACCGAGATCAAGGTGAAGATTTAAACTATTAAATAAACATAATAATTATAACCGACTTATTATAAAAGCTTTGGGTATAATCCATACTAAGCAAAGAAATAAGGAGGAATGATTATGTTTGCAAAAAAGGTAGACGCTAGGGAATATGAGCCTAGAGATAAACATAGAGTAATATTTGAAACTTTTGATTCTCTAGATTCTGGAGAAAAAATGGAGTTAACTAATGATCACGATCCAAGACCATTACACTATCAAATGCTAGCTGAAATGGAAGGACAATTTGAGTGGGAGTATCTAGAAGAGGGACCTGAAGTCTGGAGAGTTTCCATAGGAAAGAAGTAGAAAATTTGAAATTTGATATTATTAAACTTAAGAGTCTCTAGAATAGAGGCTCTTTTTATAATTAAATCCACCTTTTACTTTCCATAAATTAGCTAATGGGATATAATTAGGTTATTATAATAAGGTAAGGGCGGTGGTAGGATGATTAAGGATTTAACAGCTAAATACCTAGATATATGGTGGGAGACACCAGCTACATTACATATGAAAAATGAAAGAATTTCTTTTCTAGATAAACTAAGGAATGAGAAGGGAATAGAAAACTTTAGAAAACAATTATTTAATAGCCTGAAGAAAATACCAAATAATGAGAATGAAGAGGAAGATTTAAGAAAAGAAATATTCGAACAGATAAAGGCTATGGAATTAAATATGTCTAATTATGAAGAGAGTATTATAGATTTTTTCATTGAAAGTGGATATGCAAATATTACTGAAGCGTTTATAGACGAAGTAAAAGCATTTGACCCCAAAATGGGAGTATACGACATATTTCAAGCCATTAGAAATGTTTGGATAATGAATAGTATTCAAATATTATTTGATATGGAAGTTAAACTAACTCCTTCAATCTTTTCCTATAGTATGTTATATCCCTATAGTGACAATTACTTAGATGACTCCAATATTTCAGCTGGGGATAAAATAGAGTTTAGTAAAAAATTTAGAAGATGGTTAACTGGTGCCAATGACAGTCCATCAAATAATATGGAAAAAAACATTTATGATCTTGTTATGAAAATAGAAGGTGAATTTGAAAGAAAAACTTATCCTGAAGTATTTGATAGTCTTTTGGGAATTCACAAGGCTCAAGAACAAAGCCTTCTACAACAGAAAGAAAAGACATTGCCATTTGAAAAGGATATAATTGGGATTACCTTTGAAAAAGGTGGCACATCAGTATTAGCCGATGGTTATCTAGTTAGAGGAAAGTTAGATAGAGTTGAAGCAGAGTTTATGTTTTGCTACGGAATATTTCTTCAAATAATAGATGATTTACAGGATATAGATGAGGATGCTATAAATAAACATATGACTATATTTTCTCAAATATATGATAAATATCCCTTGGATAGACTAATCAGTAAATTAATGAACTTTATTGATAGATTTTTTGAAAATGAGAATATTTTTAATTCCAAAGAAGCTAAGGAATTGAAAAGAGTAATACATGATTGTTCAAGTATCATGATATTGGAAGCAATATCTAAGAACAAAGATAAGTTCAGCAAGGAATACATAAAAGAAATAGAAAGTTATTCAATTGTTAGGTTTTCTTATTTTAAGAAAATTAAAAAGAAATTCCAAAGAACATTTTCATCGGAAGATATTATTAGGATTTGCAATATAATGAGTAAAGGTAAGCTAGAAATGAGTAAACAATAATAGGAAATAAGGGGGTAATTATATGCAATTTCTTATAAAAACTATAGTATCAGCATTAATAATAGCAAGCATTTCAACTGTGAGCAAGAAGCTGCCAACTTTTGGAGCAATTATAGCATCTTTGCCCCTCACCTCAATTTTAGCCATGATATGGCTATATGAAGACACTAAAGATGTGAATAAAGTTATTGAATTATCAACTGCAATATTTTGGATAGTTATACCTTCTCTGATTTTCTTTATTGCAGTACCTATACTTTTGAAAAAGAATATAGGCTTTTATCCATCATTGCTATTTTCATCCATAATAATGATAGTTAGTTATTATCTTTATATTATGGTTTTAAGATTATTTAAGGTTAATATATAAAGAAGGATATATTAAGTTCAAATAAATTGCATAATAAATGAAAGATATGGTATATTAAAAGTATATAGGTCATGGGGTTGACCTTAACTACTTTATGCTAATAACTCCTACAGGTATGGGATATCTGTAGGTTTTTTTATGCACAAATGTAAGGGAGGGATAATATGGCAACGAGTTTAGGTATTATAATAGTTTTGGGATTATTATCAAGTGCTATTTTTTCAAAAATAAAATTACCTGGTTTATTAGGAATGATTATTTTAGGAGTTATTGTAGGGCCCTATGGCTTTAACTGGCTTAGTGAGGATATCATTAGAGTTTCTGCTGATTTTAGAAAGATTGCACTGATTATAATATTACTTAGAGCTGGCTTTGGAATTAGCAAGGAAGACTTAAGGAAAGTTGGTGCTCCTGCCATAAAGCTAAGCTGCATACCAGGCCTATTTGAAGGCTTTGCAATAGCTTATGCATCTATAAAGATATTTGGATTTAGCTTTGTTCAAGGTGGGATTCTTGGTTTTATTATAGCAGCAGTTTCTCCAGCTGTTATTGTTCCTTCAATGCTTAATTTTATGGAGAGAGGGCTTGGTGAAAAGAAAGGTATACCTACCTTAATATTAGCAGGAGCTTCTATTGATGATGTTTTTGCTATTACAATTTTTTCTACATTTTTAGGAATATATAGTGGTTCGGAGATAAATATAGGGATAAGGCTTTTGAGTATTCCAGTATCTATTGTTTTAGGGATATTGATAGGAGTAGTAATAGGAATTTTTCTTGTAAAGTTATTTAAAAAATATTCTATTAGAGATACTAAAAAAGTACTTTATATTATTGGGTCGGGTATTCTTCTTACCACTTTTGAGAATATAATTAAATCTAAAATAGAGATAGCAGGGCTTCTGGGTGTTATGGCTATTGGTTTTATAATACTTGAAACTATTCCTCATGTGGGTAAAAGAATTGCTGTAAAGCTCAATAAGATTTGGGTATTTGCAGAGATATTATTATTTGTATTGGTAGGTGCGCAAGTAAATGTTGGATTGGCTCTAGACTCTGGTTCAAAAGGTATATTATTAATTGCTATAGGCTTGATTGCTAGAAGTATTGGAGTAGCATTATCTTTACTAAAAACCAATCTGAATATGAAGGAAAGACTGTTTTGTATCATAGCCTATATACCAAAAGCAACTGTTCAAGCAGCCATAGGAGCTATCCCTTTATCACTTGGTGTGGAGTCTGGTGATTTAATTTTATCTATAGCAGTTTTATCTATTGTTATAACTGCTCCTATTGGTGCAATAGGAATTAATTTAAGTGGAGAAAAACTATTGTCATAATAGACAAATGAACTGATTATCAGAAACATACTAAGCAGATGAATCTTATTGTTTTTTAAAAGCGGGGTTCTGTTTGTCACCTCGCTCTAATTCTTCAATATAAGATTTTGAGATATGAGTAAATTTTGCTATATCCAATGTAGTATATCCTTTTCTATTTCTTAGCTCTCTTACTTTTAAACCATTTAGCATAAAAATCCTCCTCTAAGATAATATTTTTTTCATATCTAATATAGATAAAAACTATTATGCAATTTTAGTTTCATTATTTTGTGCTGACGAAAGATGTTCTATGATGTTTTCTATTTCAAACCAAGTGCTTATTCGAGTAACATTTGATGGTAGAAGACCTTTGTTATAATGACAATCCATTAGCAATACTTCAAATCCTGCCTTAGCTAGTTGGATAGCGTTTTCATATCGATCTTCAATAAAAATATCACAAGATAGATCATTTGCCTTACCAACTTTATTGTGACTACCTAATAATGACAATGAGTGCATAGGAATTCTATGATTTGCAAACCATTTAGTGGTTACATCTCTCATTCTTTCTTCCCTTGCTGTAACAAAATGAATATTATGTTTCTTAAATAAATTACTAATGACTTCTCTACCGCCATCTCTTATGGTATTTTCTTCATGGCATTTTTCTCCATAGATAGTATAGAATTTTTCATAATCTTCTCGTTCTACTCCTAAGACCTGATGTATATCATATACAGTTACATCTGTAGGTATTACCCTAGTTTGAAAATAATCATTAGCTCTAGGAAGCCAATCATAGGCACCAGTAACAGTTCCATCAATATCAATACATAAGTTTAATCTTTTCATTCTTTATTCCTCCTTTGGTTTATTGTAGTTTAATTATACAATGTAAATATTAAGTACTCTTTAACGACAAGTTAAATTTGAGTAAAGAATTATGGCAAGATTAAAGTAAATGGACATCTTATGATAAAAGGATTAAAATAAGAAGGACAATAATTTAAAAGAAAAGGAAATATAATACCATGAAAAAATCCAATATTAAACCTATGAAAGAAGCAGATAAAATAATAAGTTACTGGAAAAATGAAAAATTTCTTGTAGCATTGATTGTATTTTTTGGATTGACCTTTAATGGTGGGACTGTACTAGGACCTATTTATCAAGGAAAATTGATAGACTCTATATTGCTTGGAGATGAATTTTCTTCTTTGATAATACTATCCATTAAATTTGTAATGATTATTGTCTCTATCCAATTGATGAGGTATTTTAAACGCCTTTACATCAGGCGTTTTGCTAACAACACCAGTGGCACAATGAGACTTATGATTTACAATAATATTATGAATAAAAGTATAATTGAGCTTGATGACGAGAATACTGGAAACTTGATGACACGAGCTATTTCAGACGTGGAGCTATGCGTGGAAGGTATGCGTAAATTTACCACAGAAGTATTTGATACAGGTGTGCTTATGTTGTCCTATTTTATTTCTATGCTTATCTACGATGTAAAAATAACCGTTATGGCAAGTGTTTTTATTCCTATTGCCATGATTTTGGCTGAAAAACTTAAGACAATTATTTATAAGTATTCAATAGCCTTTCGTACTAAGAGTAGTGAAATAACTGGTCTTACCTACGAGACTATTGAAAATGCTGTTCTTTATCGCGTAAATGGAATTGAAAAGCAAAATCGAGAAAAATATAATCTTGAGCTTGAAGATTTGCAGGACAAGTCTATCAAAGCCCATATTCTGGAGAATTCTATGCAGCCGATTTACAATGTAATTGCTATGATTGGAGTTATCCTTGTAATCTATCTTGGTGGTAATAAAGTAATTGATGGCAGCTGGACAGTGGGAGCTTTTTCTACTTATATGGCGATTTTTACTGCAATGGCAATTAAGGCAAGTAAGGCAGCAAAATTATTTAATTCTGTGCAAAAATCACAGGTGTCATGGAGAAGAATTAAACCATATCTTGGGGAATACCAAACAAAAGATACTACAGTAAATATTAATAAAGATAGAACAAGTCTATTGGCTGAAAACCTTAGTTTTTCCTATCCTAGAAATAAAGACAATATAATTGAAAATATAAGTTTTGAAGCTAAACAAGGTGAAATAATTGGAGTTACAGGACCTATAGCTTGTGGGAAGTCAACTCTTGGCATATCTCTACTTGGGCAGTATCCGTATATAGGAAGTATAAAGATAGATGGAAAAGAACTTGAAAGTTATTCTGAATATGAGAGAAGTCAAATGATTTCCTATTTAGGACATAAGCCTCAGCTGCTTTCAGATACAATTTATAATAATATTACTCTTGGAGATCATCAGAATATAAACTCTGTATTATGTGATGTTTGTTTTAATGATGATTTATCAGCAATGCCAGAAGGAGAACTTACTTTAGTTGGCAACAATGGAATTCGTCTAAGTGGAGGTCAACAGGCTAGGATAGCTCTTGCCAGAACTTTGCTAAAGAAAAGTAAAATTATTATTTTAGATGATCCATTTTCGGCTGTTGATATGAAAACTGAAGAAAAGATAATTGAAAACTTGAGAAATAACTATAAAGATAGCATAATCATTTTAATTTCTCATAGACTGGCTATTTTTAGCAAGATAAATAAAATCCTATTGCTGCATGATAATAAGAAAGTTGACTATGGAACACATTCGGAGCTTATGGAAAGATCAAAATTATATAAATCTATATATGACTTACAAGGTACAAGGGGTGGAGCAGATGAAATCTAGTTTAGTAAAAAGAGCTATAGGTAGAGTCATGAAAAATAATATTATAGTGATTATATTGCTCCTTACTATCGTTATAGGAATTGTTGTTGTATCCTTGATCTCTCCTCAAATTTTAAGACTAATCATTGATCAAAATCTAGTAGCAAAAAATAGTATTGGTCTAATGCCACTAGCTATTACTTACCTTGGTGTTTTGATATTTATTGGTATATTTGATTTTATGAAGGAAGCGATTCTAACAGTTCTAGGGCAAAAGATTAGCAAGGAAATTCGTATGGAGATGATGGAAAAGCTTGAGAAGATGAATTCAATATACTTTTCTTATAATGAATCTGGCACCATTGTTTCTAGATTTATCAACGATGTGGATACTATTAATTCTCTATTTACATCTGGTATTGTAAGTATGGCAATAGATTCTTTTAAGATTCTTGGTATAGTAGTGTCTATTTGGATATTTAGTGCAAAACTTGGAATAATCACTTTGATTTTGCTGCCTGTTATATATTCAATTATTAGGATTTTTAAGAGTCGTATGCTAAAAGCACAAAAAGAAAATCGTGTGCTAGTGGGTAAGGTAAACAACCATATCTCAGAAAGTTTAAAAAATGTTCATATGATTAAGTCCTTTAGCAAGGAAAGTTATATGGAAGAAAACTATAAAGGATATCTATTGGATAACTATAAAACAATGGAAACGGTGAATTTCTACGATTCCATATTTTCACCCATTATTATGATTACTCGTTCACTTCTTATAGCCGCTATAGTGATATTATCATCAAAACAGCTAGGATACTTGGGAATATCATTAGGTATGGTTGCAGCTTCTATTGACTTGATCTCTAATCTCTTCGGGCCAATAGAAAACTTAGGTATGGAGCTTCAAAGCATTCAGGGAGCAATATCGGGCATACATCGTGTGAATGAATTTTATAATGAACCTGATGACGATAATAAAAACAGTCAGTTAACTGCTGAAGAAATCATCCCAAATCGTGAAGAAGTAAAACTGTCTTTTAATAATCTTAGTTTTTATTATGAAGAAGAAAGGGATATTTTGCAAAATATCAATCTAAACTTTAATCCTCAGGAAAAGATTACTTTTGTAGGTAGAACAGGAGTAGGGAAATCCACCTTATTTAAGCTAGTATTAGGATTATTAAAACCTACTAATGGCAGCATAAGCATAAATGGGATTGATGTATATACAATACCCAATGGTGAAAAACGAAAGATATTTGGATATGTAGATCAAAGTTTTCACACTATAAAAGGTACAGTGGCAGATCAAGTTAGTCTGCAGGATGAAAGTATTACTAGAGATCAAATTGAATATGCAATAAATTTTGTGGGCTTAAAGGATTATGTCTTGTCCTTAGAAGATGGATACGACACAAAAGTAGCTAATGATAACCTGTTTTCCCAAGGACAGAAGCAATTACTTGCCATTGCAAGAGCAATTGTGACGAATCCACCTATTCTATTACTTGATGAAATCACTTCAAATCTTGATGCCATCACTGAAGAAAAGATAATATCTGTATTGCAAAAGGCAAGTGAAACTCGTACTATTTTGTCCATATCGCACCGATTATTTTCTATGGTTTCTGCGGATACTGTGGTCATTTTAGAAAATGGGAAAGTTAAAAATTCAGGATCACCAGAGATACTTTTACAAAATGATGAGTGGTATCGTAATCATATGGAATTAGAGAAGTTAACTTGGAGATAAATATTTTGCTTATACAAAGGCATTGTTAAGTTAATATTAACAATATGTTAAATTTTGATAAAGTCATTTTTTAGTAGTAACATTATCTCAACTCTGGGTATCAATAAATTAATATCAACTAAGGAGTGATTTTTTGAATAATGTTAATTATAAAGACTTAAATAGAACAGAGAAAGCAAATAGACAAAAAGAGATATTTAAAGTATTTTTAAAGCTGGGAACTTTAGCGTTTGGAGGACCTGCAGCTCATATTGCCATGATGGATGAGGAAATAGTAAAAAAGAGAAATTGGATAAATCGTGATAAATTTATGGATTTAATTGGGGCTACAAATCTTATACCCGGGCCAAATTCCACAGAGTTGGCAATTCACTTAGGCTATGAAAGAGGTGGACTATTGGGTTTGTTATTGGCTGGGACAGCATTCATTTTACCTGCAATGGCTATAGTACTATTGTTTGCTATAACTTATGTAAAATATGGTAATATTCCTCAAGTAGGATCAGTACTATACGGTATAAAACCTGTAATAATTGCAGTCGTTATACAAGCCCTATATAGATTAGGAAAATCAGTAATTAAAAATAAATTATCATTAGCTCTTGGATTATTTGTAGTGGCACTTTCATTTTTAGGAATAAGAGAAATACCTTTATTATTCATAGCAGGATTTATAATGATGGGAATATTAAATAGGGATAAAATTAGAAACAAACTATTTGGAGTATCAATACTTCCATTATCCTTAGTATTTCTAACATTTTTAAAGATTGGATCAGTTTTATATGGAAGTGGCTATGTGCTTTTAGCGTTCATAGAGGCAGAATTTGTAGAGAAGCTGGGGCTTCTTTCAAATCAGCAATTACTAGATGCAGTGGCAGTAGGTCAATTCACACCGGGACCAGTATTCACCACAGCAACATTTATTGGCTATTTGCTAAGGGGAATACCAGGAGCAATATTAGCAACCATAGGGATATTTCTTCCTTCATTTGTACTTGTTTGGGCATTAAATCCCATAATACCAAAGTTAAGAAGCTCATCATGGATATCTGGAATGCTGGATGGTATCAATATAGCTTCATTAGGATTAATGGCTGTAGTAAGCTGGAAATTAGGTATGTCATCTTTAACTGATGCTTTAACAATAGCTATATTTATATTGTCCTTATTTACTTTGATTAAATTTAAAATTAATTCTGCTTGGCTTATAGTTGCTGGAGGTTTAGTTGGTTGGTTAAGTAGTTTGATTTAATTTTTCTTGTGAATTGGAGGAGTAACAATGGAAAAGATATACGAGTTTGAAGCTGAAATAAAAAAAGTCCCTGATATTGATGGTGCATATGTGGAGATACCCTTTGATGTAAAGGCGGAGTTTGGAAAAGGTCGTGTACCAGTCACTGCTACATTTGATGGAGAACCATATGAAGGTAGCCTGGTAAGGATGGGAA
This sequence comes from Tissierella sp., assembly GCF_031460495.1. Classification (NCBI taxonomy): domain Bacteria; kingdom Bacillati; phylum Bacillota; class Tissierellia; order Tissierellales; family Tissierellaceae; genus Tissierella; species Tissierella sp. The sequence continues at coordinate 183,294 of NZ_JAVKTS010000001.1, forward strand.
CTCCTTGTCATATCATTGGCATCAGAAAAGACATTCGAGCAAAAATAGGGAAACAGCCCGGTGATACAATAAAAGTCACGTTGGTAGAGAGGAATGTAAATAAGGACTAAAATTTGGATAATAGATAATAATTGTAATATGGAATAAATATATATAAGGAGTCAATATGAAAAATAGTGGAGCATTAAAAATATTAGGATATATAATTTTTATAGCTTTATTCTTAGGAGTTACCTTTTTTGGAATTGACCCAGTGTTATTTGCAGATGGTCAAATGACGGAAAGAATAGTAACTTTAATTATAGTGTTGTTAATCTATGGTGTTTTGATAATGTTATTTAGGTATTTTCTTAAGAGAATAAAGTAGGAGTGATCACAGTGTCGTTCTTGCAAATTTTAATAAATAAAAAGCCATATGATGCAATTATTGCATTATAAGGCTTTTTATATTTAGCTTAAAGTAATTAGGGTCATCATTAGCAATACCATATAATTTATAGTATAATATTAATAATATATTGTTGAAAATAAGATGGAAAAATACTGCAATATTTGGGGTATATTCCAAGTATTGGAGAGGTGGGTTTTAGAAATGAAAAAGATTTTAAAAATACTAAAATTTGCATTTATAGCTATTATAGCAGTAATAATATTAATATTGCTTACTCGAGTTATAATTCAGGCAAAGATAAAAAATGACCATAAGATTACCACAGAAAATGGTATTGACGAGGAAGTAATTGTTGAAATAGGAGACATTGACCAATATCTCTATATTAGAGGACAAGATCAAGATAATCCTATTATCCTATTTTTACACGGTGGACCAGGGTCACCAATGACACCAATTATTTATGGTTATCAAGATTTGTTGGAAGATGAATATACCATAGTAAACTGGGATCAACGTAATTCTGGCAAGACTTATTACTTGAATAATGCAGAAAAAGTTTACAATACACTATCCATGGATAGAATGGTAGAGGATATCCGAGAGATTATCTCATATCTATCTAATAGATTTGGACAAGAAAAAGTAGTAATTATGGGACATTCTTGGGGCTCGGCCTTAGGAACAGAGTTTATTAAAGAATATCCAGAATTGGTATCAGCGTATATCGGTGTAGGACAAGTAATCAATTCTGAAGAAGGAGATGTTTTTGCATATAATGCTACTAAAGATGCAATAAAAGAATCAGAGAATAAGGAAGACCTTGAAACTTTAGAGAATCTCAATGGATATTTGGTAACTGATGAAGATTTTTCACTGAAATCATTTTCGACTTTTAGAGGTCTAATGAGCAAATATTTAAACCCAATTTCAGATAGAACAACTCAGATGATTATATTTTCACCATATTATTCCTTAAAAGAAATTTCATCTTTTCTAAAAAATCCATTTGAACTGCAGAAGCCTTTGATGGATTATCTTGTTTATGATTTTGATGCTAGAGATCTAGTCAATGAATATCAAGTGCCTATATACTATATATTAGGTGAGTATGATTGGGTGACACCTTATGAAAATGCACAGGAATATTTTGAAACCATAGTAGCACCTAAAAAGAAGAGTATTGTGATAGAAAACGCAGGACATATGACGATGATAGACAATCCTGAGGAATTTTCCAATGCAGTAAAACTTGTGCTACAGGGAGATAGGTAATCTGGGAATAGTGAGTAGAACACCTCATTGTGAACTATTTACAGTCTCAGATAAGAATGCAAGAAGTTTTTGTGATAAAGGAGGAATATCAATGATTAAAATATTTCATACAGCAGATTTACATATAGGCATGAGGTTCAATGGTTATCCTGAACCAATTAAAGGTTCTCTGCAAGAGGCTAGATTGAGTGTACTTTCTAACATGGTTCAATTAGCTAATGAAGAAAAATGCAATTTATTCGTTATTGCAGGGGATTTATTTGATCGTATAACAGGGATTGACAAGAAGACCATTACTGAAGCTGTCAAGGCTTTAGAAGCCTTTCAGGGGGATTGCATACTAGTCATGCCAGGTAATCACGACTACGATAATGATATGATTGAGTTATGGAATAGTTTTAACAAAGCTGTCTGTGACAAGCTACTTTATATAAATGAGAAGCGTCCTTATTCCTTGAATGACTATGGCCTTAATGCTATTGTTTATCCAGCTCCATGTCATGCAAAGCATTCAAGTAGCAACAATATTGGCTGGATTAAAGAACATACTATGGATGAAAATCAAGTACATATTGGTGTTGGTCATGGTGCTATTAATGGGCTTTCTCCGGATATGGATTTGACATATTATAATATGTCTTTGGACGAGCTAGAGAGTATTCCTGTGGATTTATGGCTTTTAGGTCATACTCATATTACTTATCCTCCTCAATCATCAGTAAATGAATGGAAGACTTTTAACCCTGGTACACCTGAGCCAGATGGACTGGATTGTAAACATAGAGGAAGTGCATGGATAATTTCAATAGATGAAGGGAAAAAGGTAAGGGGAGATAGAGTTACAACTGGAACATACAAGTTTGTTGATAAAGAATATGATATTTCTCATAGAGAAGATTTAGATGCCATATTAATAGAGCTTATGAATGATAATCCAAGCAGAACTATTTCTCGTATTAACTTGAAGGGTAAAGTAGATGAAGATGTATTTAACTACAGACAAGAAATCTATAAAAAAATTGAGCAAGATATTGCATATTTAATAGTTGATGATTCTCATCTTGGTATTAAAATTACCACAGAGAAAATACAAAAGGAGTTTTCAGATGGCTCCTTTCCGCAACAGTTATTGTTGGCTCTTTCAGATGATGAAGATACTCTTCAATTAGCCTATGAGTTTATTATGGAGGTAAAAAAATGATTATTAAAAAATACATCTGTAAAAGATTTGCAGGTATCAAAGATAAAGACATAGATTTTCAAGATGGTCTTAATGTAATTCTTGGATCAAATGAGGCTGGCAAAAGTACTTTAGTGGAAGGGATTCATTCTGTGCTATTTAAGTCCAGTAAGCTGGGATTTAAATCTAATGAGGATAAAGAGTTTCGTAGCAAGTTTATGCCTATACCTGCTGGAGATAGTATTGACGGGGAACTAATCATATCTCATGTAGATGGAGATTATACATTAAGCAAAGAGTGGGGAACAGAGTCTTCTTCTAAATTGATTATGCCAAGTCTAGACATTCTAAAAAATGAAGAGAGCATTCAGGAAGTTTTAAAGGATGTTTTAATGTTTGGTGAAGGTACTTATAGTAGCATCTTTTTTTCTAAGCAAATATATATCAAGGAAGCTATCGAGAAAATAATTGGAAATCGGGAAGCCACTAGTGAGGTAAGCTCTTTGTTAAGACGAGCTATCATGGAGCTGGATGGTGTTTCCCTGGATGATTTAGGAAAGAAGATTGATGATGAAATTGATAATTTATACAAGAGATGGGATATAGAAAAGAACTATCCTGAAAATAATAAGGGAATTTCCAATCCTTATAAAGTAGGTATTGGAGAAGTATTAGAGAGCTTCTACAAAAAGGAGACAATTAGACTAGCCATGGATGAAGCTAATGAGGCAGAAAAGCAATATAATGACATATGTAAGCAGATGAAAGAGACAGAATCAGGCATTGCTGGATTAAAGATAAAAAAAGAATCTATGGAAAAACTAGAAAATGATGTAATTCAAAGATCTATCCTAGAGCCTGAAATAAGGCAGTTTGACAATGAACTGACTACTTTATCTAAAATCAACCAAGAATGGCCACGAAATGAAGAACAATTGAAACATTTAGAGGCTGATTTAATTACTCTAAATAATGATTATGAAAGATTAGAAAAAGAAAAAGAACAGGCAAAAATTCTAGTTGAGAAAAATGCTTTAGAAAGTAGTTTGGCGAAAGTAGATAGTTTAAATAATCAGTTGATAGAGATTGATAAGCAGATTGCTAGTATCACAAATGTGACTAAAGAAGATATCTTGGATCTGGATTCTAATTATAACAATATGTTAACTAGAGAAGCTATGTTGAAAGCTGGTGTTATCATAGGTCAACTTAATTATTATAAAGGAAAATCTGATCTAGTTGTAACAAAGGATTTAGAAGAGCCTATTATAGTAAAACCAGGAGAGACCTTTCGGGCAAATGGTTATATAAAGCTGGAATGCGAAGATTTATTAGAAATTGAGTTAAAATCTGGTGACCTTGATTTTAAAGAAATTCGTTTACAATATGAAGAATATAAGAAGAATTTCCAGGACATTTTAACTAGACTTGGAGTAAAAAGTATTGAAGAGGCTAAGTTAAATAAGGAAAGATTAGATGAGCTTAAAAGATCTAAAGATACTTATACTAATAAGATCAATGAGCTTCTTGATGGCAATAGCTATGAAAGCTTAAAGGAGAAGTTAGCTAGTTTTGGAGATTTGAGCCAAGTCAGGAGCCTGGATATAATTGAATTTGAAATAAAAGATATAGATAAAAAGAAGATAGAAGCTATTTCAAATAAGAAAGTTCTAGAAGCTAATATCTTGAAATATAGCCATGAATATGTAGATTTAGATGGATTATTTAATAAAATTGTGGATTTGAAAATGTCTCAGAAGGAAATAAGAAATCAATTGGATAAACTAGTGCCACTTCCAGCCGAATATGAATCTGCTGAAGATTTTAGAGAGATATTAGCTGAAACTAGAATTGACTACGAGTCATCCCAAGAGTCTCTGGCAAAATTAAAGGAAGTATATTATGAGAAAGAAAGAAACTTGCCTAAATTATCTTATGAAGAGTTATCTAATGATTACAAAGCTGAGGAAAGTTTATTTAAGAAAAAATTAGAAAAGGGGCAGAGGTTACTTAAGATTAAAGAAAGCTTTGAATCCACTCGTTTACTCATGGATGAAGCTTCTTTTACTCCTGTTATTGAACTATTTTCTAATTATATTGCTTTACTTACAAATGGTAATTATAAGGCTAGAGAAATTGATAATGAATTTAATGTAAAGCTTGAAAAAGGCAATCAAACTATTATGCCTCTAAATTTACTATCCTCTGGAACCTACGATTCTGTGGCATTGGCTCTTAGACTTGCCATATTAGAATATATACTAGGGGATACTAAGGGATTCTTAATATTAGATGACTGCCTTGTAGACCTAGATCCATATCGAAAGGAAACAGCTGTTAATTTGATAAACAAGTTTTCGGAAAAACATCAAGTGATTTTTACAACCTGTAGCCCAGATACAGCACAGTTACTTGGTGGATATGTGATAGAAATGTAATAGTGCAAGAATGGTATTATTGATTTAGTAAAGGGTGACATTTATGCAGATTGAAATTGATGATATCATAATAGAATGTGATGTCCAGTATGGGAAACGTAAGAAACTACTAATTAATATAGATGAAATAGGTTTTATAACCATTAAGGCTCCAAATAATACAAGTAAAGAAGAAATAATAAATGCCGTAAAACAGCATGGAAAGCTAATTAAAGAGAAGTTAAATGAAATTTCGAGGATTAAAGAAAGACCTAGGACAAGAAGCTATGATGAACAAGGAAAGTTCTTGCATCTAGGAAAAGAATATTTTCTCCACGAATTAATTGATACTGATGGATTGGATGAAGAAGAATTAAAAGTTAATCTGAAAAAATTCTATATCTCTAGCTGTAAAAAAGTCGTAGCAGAACGAATAAAGATATATCAAGGACAATTAGGAGTAAAACCCAAAGTCGTTGAAGTAGATGAGTCTAAAACTAAGTGGGGAAGCTGTAGTTCAGATAAGAAAATAACCTTTAATTACAAGCTAGCAATGGCTCCAATTGAAGCTATAGACTATGTTGTTGTGCATGAGCTATGCCATTTACTTCATATGAATCATGACAGATCATTTTGGAGACGGGTTGGAAGTATCTTGCCTGATTATAAGAAAAGGCAAGAGCTTTTAGCAAGATTTGGAAACTATATGACAATTTAAAATAATGGGAGGATATAAAATATATCCTCCCATTATAAATTAAACAGCTGCATCAATTGATTCAATTAATATCTTTTCAACCTCACTAGCTACATCCCCAAGATCATCATAACCCATCATACCCATTAGCATCTCTGGTCTTGCAGTACCTATTCTTACCTCTCCATCTTTTTCATATACAACCATTTTACATGGCAAGAAATAACCCATTTCAATATGTTTGGTTAATACTTCGTTAGCTTTTTGTGGATTACATACTTCAAGAATCATAAAATTATTAGGAAAATCAATATCATGCTCAGCCATTTTATCCTTAAAGTTTAATTGCCATAATACACCAAACTTTCTTTCTTTTAAAGCATCTGTAATACTTTGAACTGCCTCATTAAATGGTTTTTCTGTAACTTTTTCATAAATTAGATTCATAAAAAACACTCTCCTTTTATATTACTACAATCATTATACCCGCAGGGGGTATAATGCAATCGTAAATAATAAACTTCTATTATAAATATGTTCTAATTAATTATAATCTTGTTAGTACTAATTTATTCACTTGACGATTAGGTATTATCTAAGGAGAGTAAAAGCATAATAGATGGAATAGAATATATTTTGTATTCTTGGGTATGTATAAATAGATAATAGACTTTACAAAAATTAAGGGAATTAAAATATATTAAGGAAGTTAGGAGAGGATATTTATGAGAATAGATATATGGTCAGATTTTGCGTGTCCATTTTGTTATATAGGTAAGAGAAGATTAGAGAAGGCATTGGAAGATTTTGAAGGTAGGGAGAATGTGGAAATAGTATGGAGAAGCTTTCAATTAGATCCTTCTGCCCCAGAGAAATCTGATGTAGACATGGTTACAGGTCTTGCTGAAAAATATAATGTAAGTAAAGAAAGAGCTCAAGGAATGGTTGATAATATGGCTTCCATGGCAAAAGAAGCAGGATTAGAATATAATTTTGATGATATGGTGGAAACAAATACTTTAAAAGCCCACAGGCTAGCTAATTATTCTAAAGAATTTGGTTTAGCTCAGGAAATGAATGAAAGGCTTTTGAAGGCACATTTCATGGATGGGCTAAATATAAGTGACATAGAAACATTGGGTAACCTAGCAGCAGAAGTAGGGCTAAATAAAGAAGATACTATAGCTATGTTAAATAGTGATAAATATATAGAGCAAATTGAAATGGATAGATACGAATCTAGACAGCTAGAAATAAGTTCAGTACCTTTCTTTGTATTTGACAATAAGTATGCAGTGCAAGGAGCTCAACCATCTGAAGCCTTCTTGCAAGTATTAAGAAAAGAATACTAAGAATTAGATGTTAAAATATAGAAATTAATTAAGTAAGAAAACAATAAAGCGATATTTTTGTGAGACTACTGAAAAATTCCTCAAATGGTACTTTTTCAGCAGTCTCTATTTTTGTTTTCTTTTTTTATTTGGTAACATGAGTTACGGAATAAAGTGCAATAATGTATTATAATTAAGTAGAAAGATAAAAGATCGAATAAAACAGGAGGTATGAAATGAATAAATACTTTGATGTAAAAGACAAAGTTTATGACATAACGGAAAAATACCCAGAGACTATAGATATATTTGTGGCAAATGGTTTTGAACAGTTAGCAAATGAAAAGATGAGAAAGATAATGGGGAAAACCATTTCAGTGGAAATGGCTTGTAAGACCAAGAAGGTAAATATTCAGCTGTTTGAACAAAAATTAATAGAAGCAATTGATCAAAATAGAGTATCAATAGATGCTGCATTAGTTGATAGCAAAAAAGTAACAGGTGGAGATATTAAAATAGATGGAGTATTACCATGCCCTGTTAGACTGCCATTACTGGAAGGGTTTGAAAAATGGCTTGGGGAAAACAAATTTGATTTTACTGTAGATTATGACCTCAAAGTAGCATCAGGTGGGGTAGATTGGATTAAAGAAAAAATAGAGAAGTTAAATAGTGAAGATGAGTTATCTGATCTGTTTATGTCAGCAGGATTTGATTTATTCTTTGATAAAAAGCTTATGGGAAAATTTAAAGAGCAGGGAGTATTTGAAGATTTAACAGGATTTGATAATATAAATAAGGATTTTCAAAATAAAGAAATAAACTTAAAGGATCCAGATAATCAATATTCGATGATTGGAGTAGTTCCAGCAGTATTTTTAGTAAACAAAGAAGAAATAGGGGATAGACAAATGCCTCAGACTTGGGCAGATTTATTTAAGCCAGAGTTTGAAGGTGAAGTATCTTTGCCTATCGGTGATTTTGATTTGTTCAATGCAATACTTTTAAATATATATAAGAGTTATGGAAAAGAAGGACTAAGGAGCCTGGGTAAATGCTTTATGAGAAATATGCATCCAGCAGAAATGGTAAAATCCCATATAAGAAAAAAGGATAAACCAACAATAACAATTATGCCATACTTCTTCACTAAGATGATAACTGGAAATGGACCAATGCTTCCAATATGGCCAAAGGATGGTTCAATAATTAGTCCAATATTTCTACTAACCAAGAACTCAAAGAGAGAGCAAATAAAACCTTTTGTAGATTTCTTTGCATCAAAGGAAGTAGGAGAAATTCTATCCCATAATGGTAGATTTCCATCTACAAATCCAGAAGTGGAAAACAATTTAACAGAGGAACAAAAATTCATGTGGCTAGGTTGGGATTTCATCAAGAGTCATGATATTGGAGAGTTAATCAAAGAATGCGAAAGGATTTTTAATGAATCCATTTAGGAGGAGAAGACAATGAATTTAATAGTAGTATCAGGTCCTCCTTCATCAGGAAAGACCTCAATAATATTAAAAACTATAGATGCATTGAAACAACAGAAGATTTCTGTAGGGGTAGTTAAATTTGACTGTCTCTATACAGATGATGATATATTATATGAAAAGGCTGGAATTCCAGTAAAAAAAGGACTTTCAGGTGCTCTTTGTCCAGACCATTTCTTTGCTTCAAATATTGAAGAAGTAGTACAATGGGGACAAAAAATGGATTTAGATATGTTAATTACAGAATCTGCAGGGCTTTGTAATAGATGTTCACCCTATATAAAATCCATCAAGGGTGTTTGTGTCATAGACAATTTGTCGGGGATAAATACTCCAAAGAAGATTGGGCCTATGCTAAAATCTGCAGATATAGTAGTTATCACAAAGGGTGATATAGTATCCCAAGCAGAAAGGGAAGTATTTGCATCCAGAGTAAATTCAGTAAATCCAAGGGCGACAACTATGCATATAAATGGATTGACTGGGCAAGGGGCTTATGAACTAAGTACCTTGTTAGTAGATGAGGATCAAAGTATAGATTCAGTACAGGGAATGGAATTAAGATTTCCAATGCCAGCAGCTATGTGCTCTTACTGTCTAGGAGAAACTAGAATTGGAGAAGCATATCAGATGGGTAATGTAAGGAAGATGGAACTAGGTGATGACTATGAATAAATTAAGCATAAGACAACTAGAAGACAAATATCCATTTATAACAAACTATTTTGAAGAAAATAAATTGGATACAGAAAATTTTAAAGATGTAACATTTAGAGAATACTTAGACCATTTTACCCAAGAAGATGTAGAGAACTGGGCAATTGACAAGGTAAAATTAGAAGAGGATCTTGAGGCATATATAAATCAAATGAAGGAATTTCTAGGGATTAAAGACGAAGTGGGCATCAGTTCCTTAACAATACTTGCAGGACATGACAAATCAGGAAATAAAGAAGGCTTTGAAGAGATTACTATTCACAAGTCTGAAATCATATCCATAGTGGGGCCGACAGGTTCCGGAAAGTCTAGACTACTTGCAGATATTGAGTGGACTGCCCAAGGTGACACTCCTACAGGCAGAGGGATATTAATAAATGGAGAAGTACCAGATAAAAAATGGAGATTCTCTTCTAATAATAAGTTGGTAGCTCAACTTTCACAAAACATGAATTTTGTAATGGATTTATCCGTAAGAGAATTTTTAGAGTTACATGCACAGAGTAGATTAGTAGAAGATGTGGAAGAAGTAGTATATAAGATAATAGAAGCAGCAAATAAATTAGCGGGAGAAAAATTTGATTTAGATACACCAATTACCAGTTTAAGTGGTGGGCAATCAAGGGCCTTAATGATTGCAGATACTGCAATACTTAGTTCTTCTCCTATAGTACTAATTGATGAAATAGAAAATGCAGGTATAGATAGAAAGAAAGCCTTGGATTTACTTTTATCTGAGGACAAAATAGTCCTAATGGCTACTCATGATCCGACACTGGCACTCATTGCTGATAGGAGAATAGTCATTAAAAATGGTGGCATTTCCACAGTAATAGAGACTAGTCCAAAGGAAAAAGAGTTGTTAATAGAGCTTGAAAGAATGGATAATATTATCCAGAGCATGAGAAATAAACTAAGAGTAGGCGAAAGCTTAGAAAGGGAGGAAATATAAAATGCATGATGGATGTACAGGAAGTTTTGGAACTGGAAGAGAAGTAGTAGATAAAATAAGGATGATGGGGTTCAATACTCGTCCAATGCCACCAGGAGTTGTAATTAAATGTATTGAATGTGATAATGAGTTTGAAATGACTCACCTAGAAACAAAATGTCCACACTGCAGTATGGTCTATGGTGTAACACCTTGTTCAACAGCATATCCAGAGAGAATTAAAGCTGCAGGTAAAGACTATTAATATAAAGGGTTGTCTCAATTAGAAATTATTTTCTAATAGAGACAACCCATTTTATGTACTTAATCATTAAATAACCAGATTTTTAACCAATAATTACATGTACTGGTAGGTTATTATCTGTTATAATTTACCTATTGCCAATACTTTAATAAATATTAATTAAAGGAGATACTTATGGATTATAGAAATTTTTATGAATTTGAAGAATACTATACAATACTTTTCTCTGAAAAAAAGTATGATGAGGCTTTAAATCTACTCCATCATGCAAATGAACTTTTACCAAAGGATGAATATGAAAAAAGTCTATTTGAACTTATGATTTGTGAAGCTATAATATATTCTCAGACCAATAATACTGAGGCTTGCCTAAGGATTATAAAAAATTCTCTTGAAAAAGGTTATTCACTTCCCCTACACAGGGCATGGTTTGATTTTTTAAGAGAGCACCATGAATATGAGGCGATTAGCAATCTCAACAGAAAATGTCTTCATCAAGCTCAAGAGAATTCTAAGTTCAAATATGAAGTTCAGCTTCCAAAATCTTATGATCCGAGAAAAAAACATCCACTATTTTTTTGTCTACATGGTGATGGATTTGATTGCAACATAAAAAATTCTAGCTGGTATTGGAAGGCTGATGTACTTTTAGAAAAAGGATATATAGTTGTATATGCTCAATCATCACAGATCTATTTCCATAACGGCTTTGGCTGGCTTAGTGATCCAGTTTTATCAAGAAAGGAATTGAAAAATTGCTATGAGCAATTATTATTAGACTATTCAATTGATGAAACTTGTGTATTAATTGGAGGGTTCTCTGGTGGTGCAACTACCTCTATTGATATGGCTTTACACAACACTATTCCAATAAAAGGGGTTATTGCATTATGCCCTGGTGATTATTTAGATAATATAGAAGTTAAAGACATAATGAAATTAGCAGAAAGGAAAACAATAATAGTTATCCTTGAAGGAGATCAGGATACTGACCCAGTTGTTCAGCATCTTTTAAAGTTATTTAGAGAATGTGAACTTGCCCATGAATACTATATTAATAAAGGAATTGGCCATGACTATCCTAAAGATTTGGCTGAAAAAACTTTGAAGGCTGTTGAGTTTATAGTTAGTAATTAATATAAAGGGTTGTCTACTTTAGAAATTATTTTCTAATAGAGACAACCCTTCTTAAATGAATTATTTACTTACTATTTTCAGCTTTCGCCTTAACATTTGATTCCGTAGTTTTATTATTTATCATTTTACAATTGCCATCAAACTTAGCATTTTCATGGACTATAAAACTAGGAACTTGCACATCTCCTATTAATGTTCCAGTGGGAAGAATAACCAGCTTTGTTTTTGAATCAACATTTCCTTTGATAGTACCAGCTAAGGATACATCATTTGAATTGATATTTCCGCTGACTTTTCCTGTTTCTCCAACAACAATATTTCCGTCGTATTCAATATCACCTTCAACACTTCCATCAATTCGAATACTTCCCTTACCAACTATTTTGCCAATAATTTTGATGTTTTCGCCAATTAAAGAATCTAAGTCTTCCACTATATCATCCCTTTTCTTAAACATAATTAACCTCCCCCAGCTTTAATCCTTTATTACAGTTAATGGATTTATATATTTATTGTTTTTATGAATTTCAAAATGTAGATGATTTCCTGTAGATACTCCTGTGCTACCCATTTTGGAAATCATTTGACCCTTGTCCACTTTATCTCCAACAGAAACTACCAAACTACTGTTGTGAGCATATAAAGTTTTATATTCATTACCATGATCTATGATAACAGTTCTACCATAACCACCCTTATATCCAGCAAATATTACAGTACCCTTAGCAGAAGCGACAACTTTTGTGCCTCTTGAGTTGGCAATATCTACACCTTGATGAAATTGAATTCCTCTGCCAAATGGATTTTTTCTATTTCCAAACTTTGAAGTAATTCTTCCAGATGTAGGCATTAAATCAGGAACTGTTTCTAAATAGGCAAATTGAAGCTCTAAGTCTTCTATGAAAACTTCTAATTCAATCTTTTTATCATCTAATACCTCTGCCAGTATATCCATCTCAGTATTAGGATCTAAATCACTAAAACTAATATTTGATGCAATCGTATCAGCACCCTTAGAAGGACTATCAATACCAGCCATTTCTTCTAATGTCTTTTGCAAATTGTTAATTTCAATAAGCTTATTTTCAACATCAATTGCTTTTGCCTGCAACTGTTTAGTTTCATCTCTAAGGCTAGCTAGCTCCAAATCTTTTTCTCGATTCATTTCTTCTAGATCCTGAATAATTGAGATTTTATCCTGAGCAACTCTTCTTAAATTTAATTGATATGTAGTAGCTTTGCTAAAATACAAGCCTAAACTAATAATAAAGATTGATGTTAGCATTAAAGCAACTTTAGGTAACCAGTGTGGTATTACAAGTTTTTTAACCTTTTTGGTATGTGGTACTATCATTATGCAGATTTTTGAATTATCCTTGGTCTTCATCCTTATCTCCTTTATATTAAAATTATGATGAAAAACAAATGATGAATATTACTTACAAACAATTGTATCACATATGGAAAAAAGTGGGAACTGAAAAAATGAAATAATTTTTATTCTGTAACATATGTTACCGAAACATTAAGTAGGGATAGATATAATGATAAATGTAAGGTAAAGAAAATATGGTGCATGAAGCACTAATAATATAAATAGGGGGAAAAGAAGAATGAGTATGTTTTGTTATCAGTGTCAAGAAACAGCACAAGGAAAAGGATGTACAAAAGTAGGCGTATGTGGTAAGACTGCAGATCTTGCAGCATTACAAGATTTAATGATCTATGCAGTAAAGGGTATTTCAGTACTTGGAGTTAAAGCAGATGCAGCAGGAATTACAGTTCCTGGATTAGACAGATTAGTAATAGATAGTCTATTTATGACAATTACAAATGCAAACTTTGACAAAGAGAGATTCTTTGCAAAGATTAAAGAAGCTCTTAAAGCAAGAGATGAATTAAAAGCTCTTTTAATTGAAAAAGGTATAGATTTAGGAAATTTAGCAGATGCTGCAACATTTACTGTTAATTCAAATGATGAAATAGTATTTAAAGCAGAATCTAAAGAAGTAGGAGTACTTGCTACAGAAAATGAAGATGTAAGATCCCTAAGAGAATTAATTATATATGGTATTAAAGGAATGGCAGCATATGCAGAGCATGCAATCAACTTAGGATATGAAGATGCAGAAATCTCAAAATTCATTAGACGCGCAATGGCAGCTACTCTAGATGATAGCTTAACAGCAGATGATTTAGTAGCACTTACTTTAGAGACGGGTAAATATGGTGTTGATGTAATGGCATTATTAGATAAAGCTAATACATCTACTTATGGAAATCCAGAAATAACTGAAGTTAATATAGGAGTAAGCAATAGACCAGGTATCTTAGTATCAGGTCATGATTTAAAAGATTTTGAAGAGTTATTAGAACAAACTAAGGATTCAGGTGTAGATATCTATACTCATGGTGAAATGTTACCAGCTAACTACTATCCGAAGTTTAAAGAATATAGCCACTTTGTAGGAAACTACGGAAATGCTTGGTGGAAGCAAAAAGAAGAATTTGAGAAGTTTAACGGAGTTATATTATTCACTACAAACTGTATAGTACCTCCATTAGCATCATATGCAGATAGAGTATATACAACAGGTGCATCAGGATATCCAGGATTTAAACATATTGCGGATAGAGTAAATGGTAATCCTAAAGATTTCTCAGAATTAATAGAGCATGCTAAGAAATTACCAGCTCCAACAGAAATTGAAACTGGTAAAATAGTAGGTGGATTTGCTCACGCACAAGTATTTGCACTAGCTGATAAGGTTGTTGATGCAGTTAAATCAGGCGCAATCAAGAAATTCTTCGTAATGGCAGGTTGTGACGGAAGACAAGGAAGCAGAAACTACTACACAGATTTTGCAGCAGCATTACCAAAAGATACTGTAATTCTTACAGCAGGTTGTGCAAAATATAAATACAATAAGTTAAACCTAGGAGATATTGGTGGAATTCCAAGAGTATTAGATGCAGGACAATGTAATGACTCCTACTCCTTAGCAGTTATAGCACTTAAGCTAAAAGAAATATTTGAATTAAACGATATCAATGAATTGCCAATAGCTTACAATATTGCATGGTATGAGCAAAAAGCAGTAATAGTATTACTTGGACTATTACATCTAGGTGTAAAAAACATCCACTTAGGACCAACATTGCCAGCATTCCTTTCACCAAATGTAGCTAAAGTATTAGTAGACACTTTTGGAATTGGAACAATCTCCAATGTAGAAGACGATATAGCAATGTTCATGGGAGCATAATAGATAGTAACTATTTATATAGATATAAAAAGATAAAGTTAAAAAATACAAAAGATAAAAAGACCCTTTGAGATTAAAAATCTTAGAGGGTCTTTAAAATTATTTGGGTATAATCAAAAGATATAGTATAATTGTTAGGAACATCATTTTTATAAATTAAAGGAGGAAGTGTATTGACAGAGTTTTTTTTAAAGCTTGCTACAAAAGGAAACACTAATTATTCAGATAAAAATGTAAGAGAAAGAGTAGGATATATTGCTGGCTTTGTAGGATTGTTTGTTAATTTATTATTATCTATATTAAAGCTTATTGTCGGATTGATAGTGTCTTCCATTGCTGTTACAGCTGATGCTTTTAACAACTTATCCGATAGTGCTTCTTCTATTATGACATTAATAGGATTTAAGCTTTCAAATGCACCACCAGATAAGAAGCATCCTTATGGACATGGAAGAATAGAGTATTTACTTGCATTGATGATAGCATTTATGGTTATGATAGTAGGATTTCAATTTATTAAATCATCAGTTGATAGAATTATTAATCCAAAACCTGTAGAATTTCAACTAATTCCTTTTATACTATTGGTCATATCAATATTTTTCAAAATATGGCTGAGTGTATTTAATAGAAAACTAGGAGATAAGATTTCATCAGCAGCGCTAAAGGCAACAGCCACAGATGCTTTAGGTGATGTAATTACCACATCTGTTGTAGTCTTATCCTTATTATTGTCCCTTATAACTGATTATCCAATTGACGGTTATATAGGAGTTTTAGTAGCTCTTTTGATTTTGTACTCAGGATTCTCCTTGGTAAAGGAAACCATTAGCCCATTAATTGGGGAAGCGCCAGATGAAGATATTATAGCAGGTATCATTGATGGGGTTCTTTCCTATGATTATATCTTGGGAGTACATGATTTGATAGTACATAATTATGGACCTGGAAGGATTATGGCCACAATAGATGCTGAGATACCAGCTGATATAGATGTAGTCACTATCCACAATATCATCGATCAAGCAGAAAGGGAAATAAGCGAAAAATATAATTTGCATTTAGTTATTCATATGGATCCTATAGGGAAAGAGACAAAGGAATTGACTAAAATAAGAAATACAATAAAACATGTAATTAGACCAAATGAAATGATTAGATCAATACATGATTTGAATATTGTTGAATGTGATGGAAATAAAACACTTATATTCCATCTAGTCATAGATGGCAACAAAATAGATAAAGATTTTTCAGAGGAGAAAATAGAAAAGGAATTAATAGAAAATATTAAAGCTGTAAATAAAGATTTGATATGTAATATTATCTTTGATGTTGAATACTAAAATACAGATTGGAGAGGCAAAATGAAAGAATTAATAAAGAAAATAAATGAACTTGCTAATAAGTCAAAGACGGTAGGATTGACAGAATTAGAAAAAGAAGAGCAACAAAAATTGCGCCAAGAATATCTTAAAGTATTTAGGGGTAATATGAAGGAGACTCTAATGACAGTAAAAGTAGTAGATGAAGAAGGTAATGATGTTACTCCAGAAAAACTAAAAGAAGAGCAGACAAAACCAAAATATATGAACTAAAAAATATCCCTTAGCTTTATGGCTAGGGGATATTTTTGATTAGATACAAATTAAACTTATAAGATTAATCAGACAAACACATACATAACACAAAAATTAGACATCCATCTAATTTTTGTGTTGACATTAGATGGATATTACAATATTATACATATTATAATAAATACATAATATGGGAGGTAATAAAATGAATTTTAAGCTTATAAAACGGAAGGATTTTTCTTTACTGATATTAGGTAAATTAGTGTCTTTGCTTGGCAGTAATATGCAACAATTTGCACTATCCTTATATGTACTTTCACTTACTGGTTCAGCAACTATTTTCGCATCTATTTTATCAATATCCATTTTACCAAGATTAATATTGTCTCCAATAGCTGGAGTATTTGGAGATTGGTTTGATAGAAAAAGATCAATAGTAGTATTAGACTTCTTAAATTCAATCATCATTGGTAGCTTTGCAGTAATTTATATCATCAATGGCAATATATCCATTCCGATGATTTATATTTTGGTTATTTTGTTAGAGATTACTGAGATATTTTTTCATTCAGCTATGTCAGCTGTTTTACCAAGCGTTGTGACAAAGGAAGAATTATTAGAAGCGAACTCATTTAATTCACTTGTAATGAATATAGGAAATATGCTATCACCTGTTTTAGCTGCTTTCCTTTATGGTACTTTTGGGATGAAGATTATTTTGATTGTTAATTCCATAAGTTTTTTATTATCAGCTATTAGCGAAATGTTTATAAATGTACCTAAAAATCATAAAACTCCAGAAAAGATTAATATAAAGGCTTTTAAGACAGATTTTGTTGAGGGTATAAATATAATTAAAAGCAATAAGTTAATATCTACAATGATAAGCTTGGGGACTATAATTAATTTTTGTATGGGACCACTATTCTCCATTGGATTAATATTTATAATTAAAGAAGTATTTAAAACCAATGATTTTCAATTTGGGATGTTTCAAATGGTTTTATCTGCATCCATGTTAGTTGCACCAATTCTTTGTGGAAGTATTATTAAAAAGCTGAAAATAGGCAAGCTATGTTTTATAAGCTTTTCTATTATGTCAATATTGATATTAATCATGGCAATTATACCATCCAATCTATTTATGAGTATTTTTACTACAACTATGGTGCCCTATATTGGGTTACTAATTATTTCATTCATGGTTGGTATAGTTGTTACCGTGGCTAATATAGCTTTAGGAACCCTTTTTAGTCAAACAGTTCCTCTGGATTTAATGGGGAGAACATCAACAGTTTTTGGCTTAGCAGTTACAGTATTTATTCCCGTAGGGCAAATGATTTTTGGATTCCTATATGATATAATATCTCCAAGTATTGTAATAGCGACAAGCGCGACTATATTAATAATTACAGTTATTAAATATAAATCAGCCTTAATAAGTTATGATAAGGAAAATGTGGAGGCAACAATAATAGGAGATGGGATGAATGAAGTTTAAGTTTTATCTTAGAGAAAGTAGAATATATGATTTCTTGAAATTTCCAAGTTTGATTTTTGCAAGGGAAAGATATGAGAAATCTGAAGGAGATCATGATTATAAAGAATTTCCTATGGATGATTATTTTGATTTAATTAAGAAGGTGGAGGATAATCTAAAACCATATGCAAAAGATATAGAAGTATTTTATATGGACCACTTTTTAAGCGATTATAAATTTATAGATTTAATTTCAACAACCAATAATATATTTGGTTATAAAAATGAAAAAGAGTATTTAGATATGTTATTGACATTAAATGAAGAAGAGATAAATAAAAGCATTATTTATTCGTTAATTATGATTAATGAAGGTAATTATGAATATTCAGATGAAATTATGAATAAAGCTGAATCCATTAGTATGAATAAAGATGAATTATTTTCAGTAATAAAAGATTTGCCCACTGAAGCAGCTACAAAATGGAATCTGTTTTTAATAGTGGAAGAACCAATTAAATACATGAAAATGTATGTTGATTTAATGAATAATTTATTGCCTATTTTTGAAGAAATCTATTCATCATATGAAGATGAAGTGAAGGATTATGGACAATATTTAGTTAATTTTTTAAATGAAAATGGTCCAAAAGGTTTAGAGGAAATAACTTATTCTATTTATAGCCCAAAGATTATAGATAGTGAAGAAACCAATATATTTATCTCTATAATGATGGCTTTTGCCATCGGGCTGATAGGTGCAGGTAAGGAAAACTATCTAGCTTGGGGACTAAAAATGGAAGAAGCCTTCAAAAGAATGAAAGAAATAAATGAGAATAAGATTAATGAGAGGGTTCAGATATTTAAAAATTTGGGGGATAAGACTAGATATGAAGTGGTGAAATTAATAGCTTCAGGGCAAACTTCTACTAAAGAAATCGCAAATGAATTGGGAGTATCCAGTGCAACCATATCTTATCACATAAATAATTTAATACAATCAAAGGTCATAAAGATAGATAAATCAAATAATAAATATGGCTATGTAGTAGATTATGATTTACTAGAAAAAGCTATGAAAGATTTTAAAGAAGATTTAATCTTTCCAAAAGAATCTTAATAGAATATCTATTTACCCTCTTAATCAATGAAAATAAGAGGGTAAAAATATTGCCAATAATAGGAGGGACATAATGACTTGTAAATTTGGTATGCCAACATTAATTGAAAAAGACAGTATTTTGGACAATGCATTATTATGTAAGGAATTAAACTTAGATTTTATAGAGTTAAATATGAATTTGCCTTATTGTATGCCAGATAGGAATAAGCCAGAAGAAATACTAAAGTTAAAGGAAGAAAACAATATCAATTTTACAATTCATTTTCCTGAAGAAATTGATTTTGGATGCTTCTATGATGAAATAAGACAAGCTAATATTATATTGTTTAATAATATAGCAACATGGGCTTCTAAATTTGGAGTAGAGAAAATAAACATTCATTTGAATCCTGGAATTTATTTTACCCTACCTAAAGAGAAAGTATTTGTCTATGACAGGCATATAGAGATGTTTATTGAGAAGTTCACAGATTCCATGATCAAGATAGTAAATATAGCAAAACCACTAGGAATAAAAATATGTGTAGAAAATATGAAAATACACGAATTTATGGAAGAAACATTTAAAAGAATGGTGAATATTGAAAACTTATACTTTACATGGGATGTTGGACATGATGCTATGTCTAATTATAGAATGAAGGAAATATACATAGAAAATCCTCATAAGGTAAGTCATATGCATTTACATGATTACAATGGAAATAGTGATCATCAAATTTTATTTGAGGGTCTTATCCCTATAAAAGAAAGGATTAAATTTGCAAAAGAAAATAATTTAACTGTTGTAATAGAAACAAAAACAGAAGAAGCCTTAAGGAAATCAATAGAGCGATTATCGACATAGTGTAAGCATATTATAAGTATAGACCTTAGTTTAAAACTAGGTCTATACTTATATACATATAATAACATTAAACTTGAAGTGTCTCCCATAATTCATAAGACTCGTGAAGTTGCTTTTCAAGTAACCCCTTTTCAACAAATAAATCATATAATCTATCAGCATTATCACTGTTAGAAACCATTTCTTCATTAATATTTTTTAACTTGTCTTCCAATTCTTCAATTTCTTTTTCAACTTGTGCTATTTTAAAAGTATTGTTGGCTTTCTTGGGTGATTTAGTTGGAATTACTTTTGCGGGCTTAGATTCTTTAACTATAGCTTTCTCAACCATTTCTCTTTTCCTTATTTCTAAATACTCATCATATAACATAGGATATAGTCTTACCTTAGACTTATCTAGAACCATTATCTTAGTTGCTACTTTTTGTACAAAATATCTATCATGGGAGACAAATAAAATTGTTCCATTAAAATTAGAGAGTGTTTCCTCTAAAACTTCTCGAGAATCAATATCTAAATGATTAGTAGGCTCGTCTAAAATCATAAAATTAACTTTATCGAATATTAAAGAAGATAATTTAAGTCGAGATTTTTCCCCTCCGGATAAGGATTTTATCTTTTTATATACATCATCTCTTATGAATAACATTTTAGCCAGTTCTGATCTTGCTTGGGAGTTGCTGATATTATGTTTTACAGTAAAATAATCAAGAATTGTCATATCTTCATCTTCAAAGACTACATTCTGTGGCAAATATCCTAGCTTTATACTAGAACCTATGGTGAAGCTTCCATCATCTGGTTCAAGTTCTCCCAATATGATCTTTAATAAGGTTGTTTTTCCGCTGCCATTCTCCCCCATTATACACAACTTATCTTGATAAAATAATGTAAAGGATAAATCCGAAAACAGCTTTTTATCCGAAAAGGACTTTTTTAAGTTTTCTGCGTTAAGAACGATTTTTCCAGAGCGACTTACTTTTTCAGAAGATAGTTTAATCTTTGAGTTTTCCAATGTTGGCCTATCAAATACTTCCACTTTTTCTAATCGCTTCTCAAGTTCCTTAGCACGCTTATACATCTTTTCACTATCTCTCATGGCACCCCAGATTCTATATCTTTCAATCTGTTGTTCCATTTTCTCTATTTTTCTCTGATTATTTATATAAGCATTATATTCAAGCTCAAATCGCCTTTCTTTCTCCACTACATAATAAGAGTAGTTTCCATCATATATCTTTGTACCTGTAGGCTCCAACTCTATAATTCTATTGGCAACTTTATCTAAGAAACTTCTATCATGTGATACCATAAGAACAGTACCATTATAGCCCAACAGAAAGTCTTCAAGCCATTCAATGGATTTTATATCTAAATGGTTAGTGGGCTCATCTAATAATAATATATCTGGATTTTCTAAAAGTAATTTTGCTAGAAGGACTCTAGTTTTTTCACCGCCACTTAAACTTTCAAATGACTTTTCTCTAAAGCTGTCAGGTATAAAAAGTCCGCTGCATACTTTGTTTATATTTGTTTCTACATCATATCCACCACAGAGTTGAAATTCATCCATAAGTAAGCCATAATTTTTCATTTCAATTTCTAATGCTTGGCCAGATAAATTTTTTAAATTTTCCTCGAAGCTTTTTAGTTCCACTTTCATATTAAATATTTTTTCAAAAGGCATTTCAAGGATTTCAATTACAGTAGTGTCCTTAGGGCATGTAAATATTTGGTCTAAGTATCCAACTCTAGCTCCCTTTCTAAAGCTAATACTTCCACCATGATAATCTTCAATACCCATTAATACAGTCATTAAGGTAGTTTTTCCACATCCATTCTGTCCAATTAATCCAACTCTATCATTACTATGTAGTTCAAAGGATATATTCTCAAAAACCTTATTTGCCCCATAATATTTAACTAAACTGTTTACACTGCATTCAATCATTTGTGTCACCTCGCTTAAGTAAATTATATTTGAAGAAATAGACATAGTCAAGAAAATAGGATTAACATATAATCTTTTACATTAGATAAGAAAAAGAATAGGATATAATATCATATAATACCATATTATTATATGAATTAAGAAGTTTCTAAGAGGTGAGTAATATGACAATAAGTATTCTTACATGGAATATCAAAGCGGGACAGAATAAAGAGGGCAGCTATCCTGAACCAAAAACAGAAAACTTGGATAAAATAGCAAATGAAATAAAAAAATCAGGAGCTTCAATTGTCTGCCTTCAAGAAGTAGATGCATATAGTAAACGATCTGATATAAATATACATCAGGCGGAATACATTTCTAATAAACTTACTGCAATTACTGGGCTGACTTGGAATTATAGATATATTACATCTATTAAGATGAATCCAGGTTATTATGGTAATGCTATTTTAAGTAGTTACTCTTTGAAAACAGCTTTAAAAGTTTACTTGCCTAGGGTAAATAGTTTAGAAAGTCGTAGTTTCCTTCTTGTTCGTGTGGGTTTTGGCAGCTCTTATTTTTATGTAGGAACAGCACATTTGGGCTTAAAAGGTGATCAAGTGATTCAAGCAAGAAAGATTAAGGAAGAGTTAAAAAACAATGGATTTTCAAATGAAGGATTGATTATTGCTTGTGATTTGAATGTTCGAGAAGATTCATATGTCTATAATATAATGCTTAATAATGTTTTTTCTATGCTTGATATGGGACCTGCAGGTACATGCACATTGGAATGCTATAATAATTCTAGTAACCCAAAGATTGATTTTTTATTTAGCAGTGGAGCTTCAATTAATCTAATAAAAAGTAAAGTGTTGCAAGTAGATATTTCAGATCATCGTCCAGTTATGGCATGTATATATGAATTAAAAGGGCAAGAAAGATAATTCAAAGTTATAAATGATTGAGTAGAAGGTAACTAGTTACCTTCTACTGGATTAGTTGAAAATCACTTCATCACAGGTAAATACAAAATCCATATGGAAGGGGCAATTATTTTCCCCTCCAAATAAATGGTTCATGCCTAAAGCTATGTGATAAGTACCTAAGGATTTCTCATCAATAAGTGTAAATCCTATTAGTTCTTTGACTTTTGGGTTTAGTCCAATTCCAAATTCGCATAGGATTTTGAAATTTTCTGCTAGTGGGTTAAAAAAATCATTCAATTCTTCACAAGAAGAACTTATAAGCTTTCCATTTTCAAAGGTCATAAGTACATCCCTATATACTTGTCCATTTAAACTAACCATAGATACTAGTAAATCTCCATTGCTGTTATTCTCCATAGGAGCAATATAGATTTCGCCTGGAGGAAAATCACCACACCCATCATCTACAAACCACTCTCTATTACTAATATCCAATTTTAATGAATACTTTTGATCAGTAATTATCTCTATACTGTTCTTATCCTTAAGGCTTTCAACCTTTTCTTTACAGGCTTTTTTAAGCATAGGGAAGTCTACAGATAAAGCATTACATATAGCGGAATTGTAGACATCATAGTCTAAGTCAGCTCGTAGAGCATTTGTTTCTGTAGGAATAGTAAGCTGTATATAGTACTTTTTATCCTGAGTTAAAGCATTAAATAACTCTCCTAAGGTTTCTTTGAATCTAGGAATTTCTGTCTCTGATATTCCATTAGGTAGACTTGGTGTATACATAAAAATATCAATAACATGCTTAAAAGAAGATAAAAACTCTAAGTATTCCTGTCCTAGTTTCTCATCATTGCGGATTAAATTGAGGACTATACTTTCAAAAAAAAATTTTGAGCAATGATGTTTAAAGGGAATGATCCCTTTTTTACCTATGTTCTCTGAAATCAAATCTAAAATTTCTAAGTCTTCATTATCGCCCCAAAAGTTTAATAAAACAAAATCCCCTTTTTCAAAGGGAAACCCTTCACAAATATTTGGTATAAGTTCTTTGAACTCCATATCAATACCCCCTAAATAAAATTGTTTTGATATATATCAAATCATATTTTAATACATATCTTTTCAAAAAGCAATCTATTTCTATGAGCATAAAAATAAATATAAAAAAGCATATAGATATGTATTGAAATAATATCTCCCATGGTATAGAATAAATACATAAACCATTGGGAGGGAAAAATATGAAGGATATAATTTGGTTAAAGGAGAATTATTTAAGCTTTTTAAGAGAGGAGCAGGAGGACCTAAGGAAGAGTATAGAGGACTTACAAAAACAAGAATGTGTAGATGATGCTAATTTGCAAAAAATAAGGTTAAACATAGTTGAAATATTTAACAAGATGTTTAATATTAGTCTTAGTGACAGCCCTATAGCCCTAAGAGAAAAGTATTTAGGCTTTTTTCAGAAGATAACAGAGCCTTGGTATGTAAACAAAGAAAAAGCTCAAAAATTTGGAGATGAAAATGAAGCAATAATAGAAGATATAAAGATACAAGAAGCTGAAAAATTGAAAAGTCAATTTGTAGAATGTTATAATCAGTTAGATATAAATTAGGAGTGATGGAATTGAACTCATTAGAGATTTTTAAATGCTTGGCAGATAACTCAAGGCTAAGAATTATAAACAGTTTGATGATAGAGCCTATGTATGTAGAGCTATTGGCTGAAAGGCTAGAATTATCCCCTTCAACTATTTCTTTTCATCTGAAGAAGTTAATGGATGCCAATATAGTATCCAGTAAAAAGGAACAATATTATACAGTCTATACATTAAATGAAAAGATATTTTCAATGAATCTAAGGGATTTAGTAAAAGATGATAAAAACGAAGAAGAGGTATTAAATCAAAGGGAAGAACAATATAGAGAAAAGGTTATAGAAACATTTTTCAAATATGACAAATTGAAGAGCATACCAGTGCAAAACAAGAAAAAACAAATTATACTAGAAAAAATAGTGGAAAGCTTTGAAAGGGATAGAACTTATACAGAAAAAGAAGTGAATCTAATAATAGCAGATTTTCATGACGATTTCTGCACCATAAGGAGAGATTTTATAGGATTTGGCCTTATGGAAAGAGAGGATGGAATATATAAGAGGGTGTAGGTAGAAGATATCTTTGTAATTTTGCATATAATTCTAGGGGTGATAACATGATCATAAGATTAGCAAATATTAAAGATGAAGATAAAATAGCAATGTTAATAGCAAGATTTAGGATAGAGTTAAAGGGTCTCAGGGGGATTGATTCGGATATTAATATTGAGGAAAGCAAGATGGAATTTAGAGAATATATGGATAAAGGATATCTAATATTTGTTGCGGAAAATGGAAATAAAGATTTAATAGGATATTTGGTTTGTATGATTGAAGATGATGTTGTATGGGCGGAGTCTTTATTTGTAGCATCTGAATGTAGAAGAGCAGGTATAGCATCAAGACTATATGACAAGGCAGAGGAACTGGCGAAGAAACTTGGAGAAGATCAGGTATATAATTGGATACACCCTAATAATCATGGGATAATATCTTTTTTATCTAAAAGAGGTTATAATGTTTTAAACTTAATTGAAGTAAGAAAGCCATCAATAAATGAAAAACTGATAGAAAAGATAAGAGTTGGTGAACATGAGTATAGTTACTAGGATATTGACAGGACTTTCCTCAAATGATATTATTTCATAATAATATAAGGGCTTAGGTTTTATTTTTGGAGGTGAAAGTAATGCTAAAAATAATCATTTTAAGAAACAGTCTGGATCAAGATTTATCCCATGCAGAGTGAGCAATAGCATAGCTATTTCTGTATGGGAACAATAGATTTACTATCTGCAAACTCTGCACTTTATTTATTAACTATAAATAAGGAGCGGATAGTTATGAAATATATAAATGCAACAGAAGTATTACCAAAACATTTGTTAACTGAAATCCAGAAGCATGTTAGAGGTGAATTATTATATATTCCTAGTGGAGATAAGGAAACAGGATGGGGAGAAAAAAACGGGTCTAAGAAGTATTTTAAAAATAGAAATGAAGAGATTAAAGAGCAATTCCAAAGGGGCTATAGTATTGAACAGTTATCTTCTAATTATGGGTTAGCATATGAAACTGTACGCAAAATTGTATATAAGAAATAAAGTAAAAGGTCTTGGAATATATTTCAAGATCCTTTGTTTGTTTTTGGGTATAGAATGCTTATATGCATAGTCGGCATTCTTATTACTGTGAAATAGATTTAAAATAATATAGAAGGGGAAGGAATCAGGAAGGTTGGGCAGCTTGGAGCAGCAAAGGTTTTAGTAGGTTCAAATCAACAGTTCTACTATAGTATTGAACTAAGACCATTTGCAAAATCTACTGAATGGAAGAGTAAATAGAATTAGACTAAATATGGAAGGTGATATAGTTATGGAAAAATACATTTGTGAGATTTTTAATGGGTGTATTTCGATACAAAAAGAAGGAAAAACAATATTTTCCCAAGCATATGGATATGCAGACCTAGCAAATAAGGTAGAAAACCAATTAGATACCCGTTTTGCAACAGCTTCTGCTGGGAAAATATTTGTTGCAGTTGGAATTTTGCAGCTTATTGAAAAAGACTTGCTACATTTTACAAGTACTATAGGGGAGTTAGTTAATATAGATTGGAACTCAATAGATTCAAATATTACAGTTGAGCAATTACTTTCACATACATCAGGAATACCTGATTATTTTGATGAATCTATTATGAATGATTATGATGAGCTTTGGTGGGATTATCCTAATTATAGAATACGAAGTTCTTCTGATTTACTTCCCCTTTTCATTGAAAAACCAATGATGTATCATAGGGGTGAAAAATTCCAATATAATAATACAGGTTTTGTAGTTTTAGGATTGATCATTGAAGCAGTTACAGGACAGAGCTTCGATAGATACTTAAATGAAAATGTTTTTCATAAATGTGGAATGATGGAGACTGGATATTATGAATTAGATAGATTGCCTGGAGGATGTGCAAATCACTATATCTGGGATAAAGAAAGACAGGAGTATTACACTAATATTTACAGTGTTGATGTTAAAGGGACTGGTGCTGGTGGTGCCTATACCTGTATAGGTGATATAGAAAAGTTTTGGAAGGCATTATTAAACTACGAATTATTATCGGAGAAAATGACAAATAAAATGTTGTCTATACAGGCTAGCGGCAGTGAAGATGATAACTATGGATATGGAGTTTGGCTAAATAAGGAGTCCCAGGAAAATATCCTACCATATTTTACAGGCTGTGATCCTGGAGTATCTTTTATCACTACTTATAATAGAAAAGAAAATATTAGCATTACAATTATGAGCAATTTTGGAGATGATGTATGGGATATGTTAAGGGATATTAGTAAGGAATATTTTTCTGTTTAGGTGCAATAATTGATTTTGATGTTATCCATGGCAATCTTTCATTTGAAAATACTATATTTGGGGGTAATTATGAAAGAAATAGTATATGATAATTATTATTGGCAAGATGATTTAGTAAGATTGAGGGCTTGGAGTGAAGATGATTGGGAGTGGGATTATTATACTAATTTCGATACCTCAGCAGGCAGACTAGCAGATTATGGGGTTGATCTTCCACCAACAGTTTTAAATTCAAGAAAGTATTCTGAGAAAATCGCAAATTTATCTACTAATAATTGTAGAATAGCATTTGCAATAGAAACATTAGATGAAATACTTGTAGGTAGAATAAATATTTTATTAGATGATGATAAAAATGGAACTTTTGGGATTGGACTTAAGGTTCATAGAGACCATAGGGGTAAGGGATATGGAACAAGTGCTATGAAATTACTTTTAAGATAT
This sequence comes from Tissierella sp., assembly GCF_031460495.1. Classification (NCBI taxonomy): domain Bacteria; kingdom Bacillati; phylum Bacillota; class Tissierellia; order Tissierellales; family Tissierellaceae; genus Tissierella; species Tissierella sp. The sequence continues at coordinate 211,219 of NZ_JAVKTS010000001.1, forward strand.
GGATTTATGGAAAGAAGATTAAATAAATATTCTATAAGTGTTTTAGAAGGAAATGAAGGGTCCATTAAGATGCACAAAAAACTTGGATGTGAACAAGAAGGAGTTTTAAAACAAAATATCTATACAAATGGTAGATATTATGATGAAGTATATTTTGGACTAACAAAAGATGCCTATTTAAAAATGACAGATTCTACTGAAAATGAACAATCAAATATATTAGGTCAATAGTTAAAAATATGAGGGGTTGATTTTTATGAAAATAGCAACTTATAATATTTGGAATGATAGAAATACTAATGACAATCGCTTTGAACAATTAATAAATGAAATAAATTCTTCTGATGCTGATATTATTGGCTTACAAGAAGTAACTGAGAATTTTTATAGTAACTTTTTATTAACAAAAACAGATTATGAGTTTTGTGAATTTAGGAAGTATACAGATGATGAAGAAGGTCTAGCTATTTTAAGTAGATATCCTATAAAAAGCTGTTTTTTTCTTAATACAAGTGAAGAATTTGCCTATAGTGCTGCACTTAATGTGATTTTTGAGGTAGGGGAAACACGCTTTTCATTAACCAATGTTCATTTACCTTGGGATTCCATAAAAACGCAAGAAGAACAGATTGTTGCCATAGATAGGTATATTCATTTGCAAAAGGGAGAAGCGGATTATTTTATTATGTTAGGTGACTTTAACGGAGGCTTTAATTCAAGCATACATAGATATTTAGGTGGTGATCAAACAATAAACGGAAATGAATCAAATCCGTACTGGGATGAACTATCAAGTGCCTATGCCATATTAAATGACTTGCCATTAAAACCTACCCTTGATTTTGTTAATAATCCCAGATGGGGAGGGAAAAATACATTCTATATTCCCAGTGTAGTTGATAGGATATATATATTGGACAATTGGGCTGAGAAAACACTAAGGAATGTAAGAATCTTTGGTATGGATATTTCATCTGAAAACAATCTTTCAGCAAGTGACCACTACGGTGTAGTTACAGAAGTAGATTTTACAAAAGAAGCATAATTTGACGCAGAGAAGTAAGATAAAATCATTTATTAATTTATACTCAACCTATTAGTGATATCTATGGCTTAGAAAAAGCAGTAGATAGAATATTACAAAGAAATGATTATAGGAAGTTTACACAAACATTTTGTGGATTCCAATATGAATGTAATGACCTTTGCATATTTTAGTAATTTAAAAAACAAGGACCCCTTGCATCTAAATAGTACAAGGGGATTTTATATTTTAGGGAAAGATAGGTTCCTCCCACCAGCCAAAGGCAACCCTACCAGCAGCCTCTAGCTCTGGTGTCTCTGGATTAGATAGGAAAATTAGAAAAGATCCACCAGGTGGAAAGATAAACTTTCCTTGTTCATCATCTACCAATGTAGTCTCTGGTTGGCCTCGGCGAACAAAAGCCTTAACTCCTTCAGTTGGATCTCCTGCCACATTGCTTGCATACTGAAGTTTTACCATAGGAGATGGTAAGGGACAAAGTGCCATGTTAGCTGGAGTTATAAGGGTGGAATTTTGGATCGTTCCTGGTGGAATGGCATTAAACCAAATCTGGGCTCTAAAGCTAGATATAGATATATCACTTACCGTCCACACAGTCACATGTAAATTTACTCTAGAATTTGGAGGGTTGTATAATCTAGCCCAAGCATTTGTACCTCTCCCGAAGGTGAGGTTATCAGCATATCCTACGAAGTACTTTCCTTCTAATGACTTGGCTAAGTTAATTGGCACTGCAACAGTATAATCCAACATTGGTTTAGTTATTGATGGGGGAGGAAATGTGCACGGTGTAAAATATCTACAGAGTTGGTTAAAGCAACCTGTTGCATTTAAGCATGTATAATTAGACGGATGCTGATATTGATTAGATAAATCTGTATTATGAGGATAGTCATTCATAAACTTAAGCTCCTTTACTATAGGTTTTTATACATTTTATGCCTTCTAGTGTAATACTGTGATATTTTTGCTAAATCACTTATTCATAGCACCTTTCCTAAACGATATTCCTTCATTGTAGCTCAGATGTAGAAAGTAAAAAATAAAAAATTAATGTTGACTTTTCTGGAATAATAAAATATCATAGTATAAATGAACACGAACAAAATGGCATTGATAAGGAGTAGTACATATTCACCTGAAGCAAAGAGAGAAGATGGTTGGTGAAAATCTTCGTGAAGGAAGTATGGAAGTAGCCTTTGAGTTGTGAACCGAAAAGATATAATCTTAGTAGGCTTCAACGGAAATTTCCACCGTTAAAAGGAAAGCAATATCAGATAATATATTTTATCTCGTATTGACAGAGTGCAGATAGTCATATCTGAATTTAGGTGGTACCGCGGACTTATATATAATCCGCCCTAAGCAAATTTAAAAGCTTAGGGCGGTTTTTGTTTTGTGTTCGTAAATTTAAGGAGGTATTACCATGGAGAAAAAATATGACTTTAAAGAAGTAGAAAAAGAGATGCAAAAGCTTTGGAAAGAAAATTCCATATATAATTTTGATTTAGATAGTAAAAAAGAAATCTATTCTATTGATACTCCACCACCTACTGTTAGTGGCAATCTGCACATTGGACATATATTTTCCTACACACAGGCAGAAATGATAGCACGATATAAGCGAATGCAAGGATACAATGTTTTTTATCCTTTTGGCTTTGACGATAACGGCTTACCAACTGAAAGACTTGTTGAAAAAGATGAAGGTATTATTGCCAAAAACCTTCCAAGAAGTGAATTTATAAGAAAATGTATTATAAGCTCTGCAAAATATGAAGAGGAATTTAAAGATTTATGGCAGTCTTTGGGATTTTCAGTTGACTGGTCCCTTCAATATGAAACAATTAACCCTATGGTTCAAAGAATATCGCAAAGATCCTTTATAAAACTTTTAAAAGATAAAAAGGCATATATGAAAGAATCACCAGTATTATGGTGTACTGAATGTCAGACTTCAATAGCTCAAGCGGAGTTAGATACTATTGAGAAAGATGCCACATTTAATTACATTAAATTTAAAGCAGAAGCAGAAGATTTATTAATAGCTACAACAAGACCAGAATTGCTATATGGCTGTGTTTGTCTATTTGTAAATCCAGAGGATAGTAGATATAAAGAATATATTGGTAAAAATGCCATGGTTCCATTATATGATTATGAAATTCCTATATTGGCAGATAACAAAGTAAGTATGGATAAGGGAACAGGTGTAGTTATGTGTGCAACCTTTGGTGACTCTACTGACCTAGAATGGTATGAAACATATAAACTGCCTTACAGAAAGGTTATTCTAGCTGATGGAAGGATAGATGAAAATGTTCCATTAATAAGGGGTTTAAAGGTTTTAGCTGCTCGAAGACAGATTATCGATTTGCTTTCAAAAGAAGGATTGCTTTTAGAATCAAAAAGCATCAAGCATAATGTGGCTGTACACGAGCGATGTGGAAAGGAAATTGAAATTATACCGTCAAGACAGTGGTATATTGATATACTCACAAATAAAGAATTATTTTTAAAAGCAGCTGATAAAATCAATTGGTATCCTGAATATATGAAAAACAGATATGTATTATGGGTTGAAAACCTTAAGTGGGATTGGTGTATATCTCGGCAAAGATACTTTGGAGTTCCTTTTCCAATATGGTATTGTAAAAATTGTGGAGAGATAATAATTGCAGATGAAAATACATTGCCTGTAAATCCTCTAGAAACAAAACCTAAAAGTTCTTGTACATGTGGATGTGATGAATTTATACCTGAAAGATCTGTTTTTGATACTTGGGCTACTTCGTCAGTTACTCCTCAGATAAATGCAAAATGGGAAGAAGAAAATGATATTTCAGATAGGATTTTACCAATGAGTTTGAGGGCACAGGCTCATGAAATTATACGAACATGGGCCTTTTATACTATAGTTAAAAGTCTTTACCATACAGGTCAAATTCCTTGGAAGGATATAATGGTTTCTGGATTTGTTCTTGCTAAAAAGGGAGAGAAAATTAGCAAGTCAAAGAGTAATTCTCAGTTAGAACCAAAATTGCTTATTGAAAATCACTCTGCTGATATAATAAGATATTGGGCTGCTAATTCTAAGCTTGGAACAGATACATTCTTCTCAATTGATGAATTAGGTATAGCTAGAAGATTTATAACAAAGCTATGGAATGCATCTAAGTTTTCAATATCTCATTTGCAAGACATTGATCTTAATGCTGATATTGATTTGATGCCTGTAGATAGATGGATAATTGAGAGATGCAAGCAAACTACCATTAATGCAAAGAAATTTCTTGACCAATATGAAATAGGATCAGCTAGACATGAAATTGATGATTTTTTCTGGAAGGATCTATGTGATTATTATTTTGAGATTGTTAAGGAGCGTTTATATCAACCTGAAATCCATGGTTATAAAGAACGACAATCAGCCCAATACGCCCTATATTATTCCATGCTCAATATATTAAAGTTATACGCCATTTATGTTCCACATATAACTGAATATATTTATCAAGAATTTTTTAGGCAGCGTGAAAAGGGTATTTCTCTACACAAGTTGTATTGGGAGACTGAAAAACCTATTGATGATGAGATTATTATCTTTGGAGAAGAATTAAAGGACATTATTTCTGAAACAAGAAAGTATAAGTCTGAAAACTCTCTATCAATGAAGGCAGAAATAGAAGAGGTGGTAATCACCACAGAGGATAAATTTACTGAGTTATTTAAACAAACTATAGGGGATATAAAAGCATGCTGCAATGCAAAGGAAATAAAAATAACTTCTCTTTCCTAATTTAATAAAGGTAAAATTTATTGCGGTAAATATACTTATGAAGTATACTAACCTCAGAGGGGGATTGTTTTATGAGAAGATATGTTATTTTTGCATAGCACTGGCTAATGCAAATTAATTGAAAAAATTTATTTTGTTGTAGCCATTGCTATTCCTAAAAGAATATATTTTTAGGAGGGCAAAATGAGCTATAAAAGAGCAGAGGATATATTTCCTGTAGAAATTATAGAGTTAATTTATAAATATGTTGATGGTGGATGTATCTATATTCCTAGAAAAGAAAATAAAAGACGGGAATGGGGAGCAAAGACTACTATACGCATGGAGTTAGACATACGAAATCAACAAATATATACTGACTATCAGCAAGGATATACAGCTATAGAATTAGCTAATAAATACTTTTTATCTGAAAAAAGTATACAGCGTATTATCCTTCTAATGAAAAAACAATTTTAAAAGAATAAGCCCATATACATAAGGTATATTGGCTTATTCTTTTTTAAATAAATGTTTGAGGTAGAAATGTAGGTAGTATTGGATTAAGATAGATTGGAAATAAAGATAATTTTAGGAGGAAAGATATGGGCATACCTTTTTGTTTTGCGTAGCTAAGGCTATTGCAAATATACCAAGAGAGATGTAATAGCCTTTGTATATTCTGGTAAACAAAGGAGAGTAAAATGGGCTATTTAAGAAGAATTGAATATACGATTATGCAAAAGGATTCTTTTAAGATATTTCGTAATTGTGCTGGATGTGGATGTAAGACAAACTATATAAGTACAAAAAAGTTTAGGATCAATGCAAATGGAAAATATCTAGATGTATGGTTAATTTATCAATGTGAAAAATGCAAACATACCTATAACTTAAGCATTCATGAGAGAATAAAAGTAACTGATATTTCCAAGATTGAGTATGAGAAGTTTGAAAGCAATAATTTACAATATGCTTTAGACTTAGGTAAGGACAAGGAATTATTTTTAAGGAATAGGGCTGATATTGACTGGTCTAGTGTAGATTATGATATAGTAGGAGATGATATGGAATTTAAGAAAGGGGATTATATAGTATTATGTAATCCATATCAATGTAAATTTCGTATAGACAAGTTGATTTCTAATATATTGGGAATATCGAGGAACAAGGCTAAATCATTAGAAGCTAATGGAATAATAGAGATAATGCATAATCAGTTGGAAAGTAGAATAGAAGTATTAATTATGGCAGAATTAATTGAAGTCACAAACAAATGACTCTACTGATGAGACAAGAAAACAAATCCATTGAAAGGATGAAAATTATCATGTCAAATAATATAGATATTAATTATGAAGAGAGAAGTTCAAAAAATGCTTTTATAATAGAGTGTAAGGATATAGTATTAAGAGAGTTTAGATTAGAGGATTTAGATGAGCTGTATGCTCTTACTTTACAACCTGAAATAACAGATTATTTACCTGATTGGATATCCACAAAGGAAGAAAGAAGGAAAATTCTTATAGATTTTCATATGGAAAAGAATAAGCATTTTTTAGACTCTATTCCAAATATCGAAGAGGAAGGATTAATTCTGGGTATCATATTAAAGGAGACAAAAGAGTTTATCGGTTGGTGTGCTACATTTATAAAAGATGAGTTACCACCACCAAATAGAGAGATAGCCTATGCTATTTCAAAGGATTATAGATCTAAGGGATATACAACTCAGGCAGCACAAGGATTAGTAAAATACTTATTTGACAATACTAATATTGAAGTATTAAATGCAATAGCATTGACACATAATATACCTTCAAATAGAGTGATTAAAAAATCTGGATTTAAGTATGTAAATGATATTGAGATAGAAAATGAAGAATTTCACCATTATATCCTTAGTAAAGATGAATGGGGAAAACTTATGTTATGATATTAAAGAGGTGGTTAAATGGAACTACAAGGGAAATATAGTATTGCTAAAGTTTTTACAGATAATCTAGAGGATGGAGCAAAGGAGCAAATTATTGAATTATTAGATCAAGATTTCATAAAAGATTCTAAGGTCCGAATAATGCCTGATGTTCATCAAGGTATGGGCTGTGTAATCGGTTTTACAGCAGATATGGGAGATAAAGTAATACCCAATATTGTTGGGGTTGATTTGGGTTGTGGCATGCTTACTGTGGAGCTTGGAGATCTAGTCTTAGATCTACCAAAATTAGATGACATAATAAAGAATAAAGTTCCATCAGGTAAAGCCACCCATAATGAAAGAAGGTTTAAATTTGATAAGCTAAATGACTTATATTGCTTTAGGGATTTGAAGGATACTAAAAGAATTGAAAGAAGTATAGGGACCCTGGGGTCTGGCAATCACTTTGTCGAAGTTGGGGTAGACAGCCAAAAAAATAAATACCTAGTAATCCATTCAGGTAGTAGAAATCTAGGGAAGCAAGTTGCAGAGATTTATCAGAAACTTGCCATAGATTTATGTAGTGGTAAAGAGGATTATTTTATAAAAAGAGAAGAGATAATTGCTAAATATAAAGAAGAAGGCAGACGAAAGGAAATAAAGAAAGTTCTAGCTGAATTGAAAAAGGAATATGATGAACTTCAGCCTAATTATCCTAAAGCCTTATGTTATTTAACTGGAGAATATAGAGATAAGTATCTCCATGATATGAAAATATGTCAAGAATATGCAAGTCTAAATCGTGAAATGATGGCAGATATTATTCTTAGAGAACTGCTAGGAAAGGGATTAAATGAATTCAGCTATTTTGAGACCGTTCACAATTATATTAATTTTGAGGATAATATAATTAGAAAAGGTGCTATCTCAGCCTATGAAGGTGAGAAAATTCTAATACCAATAAACATGAGAGATGGTTCAATAATTGCCATAGGAAAAGGTAATCCAGAGTGGAACTATTCTGCTCCTCATGGGGCTGGAAGGCTTATGAGTAGAAATGTTGCAAAGGGAGCTGTAACTCTAGATGACTTTAAAAAGAGTATGGAGGGTATTTATTCAACCTCAATAAATGAACATACCTTAGACGAATCTCCCTTTGCCTATAAGCCTATAGAAGAAATATTGAATAATTTAACTGAAACTGCTGAGGTTCTAGATATAATAAAACCAATATATAATTTCAAGGCATAAAATAAGCAATTCATTTTATAAACAGAAATGATGGATTTTAAGTACCCCCTAGTCATTAGACTAGGGGGTATATATTCTTATTTTAGCTGCTTTAACAATTCAATAAGGTATTGATATGTCCTCTCTGTAGAGGAAATACTAAGCTTTTCTTGTGGAGTATGGACATCATACATATTGGGACCAAAGGAAATGATGTCTAGTGGATATTTTTTTGCCAAGACTCCACATTCCAATCCTGCATGAATAACAGTTGATTCCATCTTTATGTGGAATAAGTCTTCATAGACTTTTAAAGCTGTATCTCTTAATCTTGATTCTGGATTGTATTCCCAGTGAGGATAGCTACCGCTAATTTCATATTGGCAGTTAGCCTCATTTACAGATGCTACAATTTTTTCTCTTAATTTTAATAGATTGTTTTCTGCTGAACTTCGAGTTGAAACTTGAATTATAATTCTGCCATCTTCAGTTTTAATTATAGCTAAGTTACTGGAACTTTCAACGATTTCTTCATTTTCTGGCAATCTAGTAAATACTCCCGTAGGGATATTATCAAGTAGCGAGATTACAGTATTAAGTACTGTATCTTTAAACACCTTTGAAACTGAATCTCCTTTTGTAATTACTATTTCTATATTTGGCTCGTGAGTTTTACTATCATCAAGTACTTTCTTTTTCATTTCTTCAATTATATTATTGAATTTAGATAAATCTTCAGTACTTACTCCAATATTGGCCACAGACTGTCTTGGAATAGCATTATCTTTAGTTCCTCCTGTAATAGCTACTAATTTTATATCTAAGGATGCTTTTATCTCTTTTAGTATATTATTCAATATCTTGTTTGCATTAGCTCTAGGCTTATGGATTTCCATACCAGAATGGCCACCCATCAATCCACGAACTTCAATACTTACTTCATCATATCCTGAGATATTGTCGTATTCAGCAGGAACTCTGATTTCAATTAATTCTCCACCAGCAGATCCCGTTACAAGTATTCCTTCTTCTTCTGAGTCTACATTTAATAATCTTCTTCCCTTTAAGACTTTGTCTGATAATCCTAGAGCTCCATCCATTTCAGTTTCCTCTGAAGATGTAACCAACAATTCTATCATTGGATGCTCCAAAGTATTATCTTCAAGTATGGCTAGGCCCATTGCTATGGCAATTCCATTATCTGCTCCCAAAGTAGTTTTATTAGCCCTAATATAATCTCCATCAATAATTAATTCTATAGGGTCAGTTTTAAAATTATGATTGGAGTCGTCTTCTTTTTCGCATACCATATCCATATGTCCTTGAATTATAACTCCTTCTGACTCTTCATATCCTTTAGTAGCAGGCTTTCTAATGATGATATTTAGTAAATCATCTTGTATTGTTTCAAGCCCTAGTTTTTTTCCTATACTTTTTAGATAATCACTTACATTTTGCTCATCATAGGAGCATCTAGGAATTTGTGTTAATTGTTCAAAATAGTAAAATACTCTTTTGGGATTTAAGTTTTCTAATATATTCATTTAATCACCTATCTTTATATTATTGTTTGAATGAATAACATTACAGCTGCAAATACTCCAATAATTCCCATTAATGGAAGTATGAATTTTAACCATTTATTATATGTTACATCTACCATCTCAAGGGTTGCTAAGATAAGGCCTGTTGGAGTGATAAAAGACATCCAACCTTGACCCCAGTTATATGCAGTAACTACAATATCCCTTGATACTCCTACTGTATCAGCTAAAGGTGCCATTATAGGCATAGATAAAGTTGCAAGACCAGATGATGATGGTACAAAGAATCCTAAAAAGCTAAATAGCAACATTTGAACTACTGCAAAAATGCCTCCACTCATATTTTCAATGACAGTTGATGAAGCATAAAGTAAAGTATCAGAGATCATTCCATTATCCATTACTATATTAATGGCTCTAGCCACACCAATAATTAAGACAACTCCTATTAGATCTGCAGCACCTGCTAAGAAGGTATTGACTGCTTCTTTTTCAGAAAGGCCTGATAAGAATATAATTATAATGGCCACTGCTAAGAATAATCCTGACATCTCTGGGAACCACCAAACACCTGTGGATACACCCCAAACCATAATCGGAAATGCTCCTAAAAATATGAGAAGTATTAGCATTCTTCTCCAATTAAAAGGCAGGACATTATCTGGATCATAATCTTTCAAGAATCTCTCTTCGATACTCTTATTGTCCTCATAGGTTAAAGAGGCCTTTGGATCCTTTTTAATTTTTTTAGCATATGCATAAATATACACTAATGTTATTATCATTGCCAGTACTAATGATATTAGACGAAAAACAAGGCCTTCATTAAAGGATATTCCTGCTGCATTTGAGGCAATAACTACTGAAAAAGGATTTACAGTAGAGAACATGGAACCGATAGAAGATCCCATATAGATTGCAGCGATACCAATGATTGCATCATATCCATTAGCTATAAATATAGGCATTAATATAGGATATAAGGCTATTGTTTCTTCTGCCAACCCAAATGTTGTGCCACCTATAGCTATTAAAGCAGAAACAAAAATTACTAACAAGAATTCTTTTCCTTTAGTTTTCTTTGATAATGCTGCAATACCAGCATCAAAGGTACCAGTTTTGTTAATTAAACCTATTATACCACCAAGTATCAAAACAAAGACCATGATATCAACAGTATCCATTACACCTTGGACAGGTGACATGATAATAGATAACAAACCTTGAGGTGATTGCTCTATTTCCTCATAAGTTCCTGGGATCGCTATAGGCTTTCTAATACTACCATCTATAAACTTCTCAATATCCATTTTGATATTTAAGCTATTTAAAGTCTCTTGTGAAGCAGGTAAAGTGCTACTTTCACCTGCAGAATCTTCAACAAGGAAAAGACTTTGGTCTGGATCATAAGTTAGTCTAGAATAAAGTCCTGCAGGGACTATATAAGTCAACAATGCTGCTAAAATTAGAACAATAAATAATACTGTAAAAGCTGTTGGAAACTGAAGACCTTTCTTCTTCTCTTTTTTACCTTTCATGATGTCATCTCCTAATTAATAAATTTCTTAATGTTATTTCATATAGCTTGTGCATTTTATGAATTTATATCTACTAAAATATAAAAATTTGCTTATTCTCCAAAGTTGACAAGCTCACAAAAAAACTATTATAATTGAAGCAGCTAAGATAATATATAAACTAAGAGGAGAATGAATATGGATAAGGTAGCACATAGTAAAAAATTAGGAGAGATAGAATGGATTAGAGCTATTTGCTGTATTCTTGTAATTATGATTCATGTTACAGCTGAGTTTTGGACCTCCTTTACTTATGGAAGTATACAGTATAAAATTATTATTCTACTAAACACCTTATCTCAATTTGCGGTCCCTTGCTTTGTCTTTATTAGTGGATTTGTATTGTATTATGCATATCATAATAAGGAATATAAAACATTAGACTTTTACAAGAAAAGGATGTTGAAAATTTTATTTCCATATTTAATATGGAGTGGAATTTATACTTTTGCAAATTATTTTTACTATAATTCTGCAATCAATATAGTAAGCATAGTAAAGGATTTAATCCTTGGAAGAGCGAGTTTTCATCTATACTACATGGTGTTAATTATACAATTTTATCTTGTTTTTCCCTTATGTTTAAAGATATATAAAAAAATAAACAATGATGTGTTATCAATGAGCATCTTCTTTATATTAAATGCCATTACTATTCTATATATAAAAATGCCTTTCAAAGATAGATTTTTTATGAATTACATTATATTTTTTGGATTAGGTATTGTATTTGCTAATTTAAAAATAAAAGGATTTGAATTAACTAGGGCATTAAGAATAATCATATTTACTATTTATACCATATTTACACTATATTATTTCGCAGATAGATATGGAGATATTGCACAGTTGCCTCTTATATCCAAGGGGTTATATAGATATGGTTGGTGGATATTTAGCCTAATTTCCATAGTAAATATTTATGTATTAGCTGATATGCTTAAGATTAGAAAGTATAATTGGATCGATAATAGAGTCATTAGTTCTTTAAGCAAGCATTCATTTACCATATATTTATCTCACATATTCTTTATAAGAATATTGAGGGAACTAAATCTATTCACACAGATAAAGAACTACTCTATGACTTTAGCATTTGCGTTCCAGTTATTTGCAATAATATGTATTTCATGGATATTTGGTATTGTTATGGAAAAACTAGAATTGAAGATAAAGCATAAAGTTAATAGGAGGGCAATATGATTTTAATATTTGCAGTAGATAGCAATTGGAATATTGGATATGATGGAGATTTACTCTACAAAATATCTGAGGACTTAAAAAGATTTAGGCTTCTTACAGAAGGTAATATTATCATAATGGGAAGAAGAACATTTGAATCCTTACCAGATAAGAGGGCATTACCTAATAGAATAAACATAGTAATCTCAAGAGATAAGACATATAAAGCAGAGGGTGGAATTGTAATTAATTCTACAGATGAGCTATTTCCATTACTGAAGGAGCTAAATCCTAATGATGAAATGAAAAATTTTCTCATAGGAGGAGGAAATATTGCAAAACAAATGATATCTCATTGTAACAAGGCTTATATAACTAAAATATTTCAAGCTTTTGAAGGTGCAGATACCTTTATTCCAAATCTTGATTTACTAGAGGATTGGAAGATAGTTAATGAATCTGAAGTATATAATCAAGATGATTTACATTATAAGTATGTAGATTATATTAGAGTCTAATATATATTTTGTGAATTTGCTTTAATAATAAAATAGCTACTAAACATAAAATCAAAGGATTAGGGGTATAAATACCATATAATTCTTTGATTTTTTTTATAGAATTATGTTGACATTAAATTAAATGTGTCATACTATATAATTATATAGAGCAACACAATTGAAAGGAGGAGATCTATTGGAAGGATTAAAAGTATATGTTATATCAGATTCCTTGGGAGAAACAGGAGCTTTAGTCACTCGAGCTGCCATATCTCAATTTAAGACTGATAATTACGAAATCAAAAGATACCCATATATCCATGATATAGGAAGATTAAAAGAGATACTTGATGAAGCTGCTAGTATTGAAAATTCAATCCTTATTTATACCTTAGTGGATATATCCCTCGTTGAATATATAGAGAACTATGTCCGGGATACAAAGTTAGAATCCATTGATCTGATGAGCCCCCTCGTAGAAGTTCTAAAGAAAAAACTAAATGCAGAGCCTTCACGGGAGCCAGGTGTCATAAGAAAACTAGATGAAGCATATTTCAAAAGGGTAGCTGCCATAGAATTTGCTGTTAAATATGATGATGGTAAGGATCCACGAGGATTTGAAAAGGCTGATATTGTTTTATTAGGTGTTTCCAGGACATCAAAGACTCCACTTTCAATGTACTTAGCAAATAAGAATATTAAGGTAGCCAATCTACCTTTAGTTAATGAAGTTGAACCACCAAAGGAGATATTTAAAATACCTGCTAAAAAGATAATAGGTCTTACTAATTCTCCCGAGAAATTAAATGAAATAAGAGAAGAAAGACTAAAGGCTCTAGGATTACCTAGTGGTTCAAGCTATGCAAGCCTCGAGAGAATACTCGATGAACTTGATTATGCAGAGAAAATCATGAAAAGGGTAGGTTGCCCAGTAATAAATGTTGCAAATAAAGCTATAGAAGAAACTTCAGAGATAATTCTATCTTTACTTAGAAAAAATGGTGTAAACTTTAATGAATAATATAAAATTTGGAAGGGGAGTTTTAGATGGAGAATAAATATGTATATAGTTTTAATGAAGGCACAAAGGAAATGAAAAGTTTATTAGGAGGCAAGGGTGCAAACCTAGCGGAAATGACTAATATTGGTTTACCAGTACCTCCAGGATTCACTATTACAACTGCTGCATGTACTCGTTTTTATGAAGAAAACAAAACGCTTTGGACAGAGCTTTTAGATGAAGTACATCTTCATTTAAAAGAGCTAGAAAAAAATCTGGGAAAAAGCTTTTCTGATGAAAATAACCCTTTATTAGTATCAGTTAGATCAGGTTCAGTATTTTCAATGCCTGGTATGATGGATACAATACTTAATCTAGGTTTAAACGATATATCCGTTAAAGGCTTGGCAAAATCAACTGGTAATGAAAGATTTGCTTATGATAGCTATAGGAGATTTATTCAAATGTTCTCCGATGTAGCAATGGAAATTCCAAAGGTTAGATTTGAATCCTTACTTGAATCCATGAAGGAAGAAAAAGGAGTAGAGCTAGATACAGAATTAGATGCAGAAGATTTGAAATTATTAGTTGAGAAGTATAAAGCAGTATATCTTGAAGAAAAAAATGAAGAATTTCCACAGGAACCAATTAAACAGTTAGAACTGTCTATTAAGGCTGTATTTGAATCATGGAATAATCCTAGAGCAACTGTATATAGAAAATTGAATAATATAGATCATAAACTTGGAACAGCAGTAAATGTTCAGTCCATGGTATTTGGAAATATGGGAGATACTTCAGGTACTGGAGTTGCATTTACAAGGAATCCTGCAACAGGAGAAAATCATCTATTTGGTGAGTATTTAATAAATGCTCAAGGAGAAGATGTAGTTGCAGGAATTAGAACACCTAGTGAAATATCTGAGCTAAAGAGTATAATGCCAGAAGTATATGAAGAATTCGTGAAGATTACTCATGTATTAGAGAAACATTATAAGGATATGCAGGATATAGAGTTTACAATTGAAAATGGAAAGCTCTATATTCTTCAAACTAGAAATGGAAAAAGAACAGCACAGGCTGCCATAAATGTAGCTGTTGATTTAGTCAATGATAAGGTAATTACAAAGGAAGAGGCAATACTTCGTATTGAACCAAACCAACTTAATCAATTACTTCATCCGGCTTTTGATGAGAAGACTCTTAAATCATCCAAAGATATAGCCAAGGGACTTGCAGCATCTCCAGGTGCAGCATCAGGCAAGATATATTTTAATGCAGAAGATGTTGTTGCAGCTAGAGCCAGAGGGGAAAAGGTTATATTAGTTAGACAAGAAACTTCCCCAGAAGATATTGAAGGTATGGTAGCAGCAGAAGGAATACTTACATCCCGTGGCGGAATGACTTCCCATGCGGCAGTAGTTGCAAGAGGTATGGGTAAATGTTGTGTAGCTGGTTGTAGTGAAATAAGAGTTAATGAAGAAACTAAGACAGTTAGGACAAAGGATGTAACTCTAACTGAAGGAGATTATATTTCCCTTGATGGAAGTACTGGAACTGTATATCTTGGTGAGATTAAGAAAGTTCAACCAACACTAAGTGGAAGCTTTGGTGAATTCATGGCTTGGGTAGATGAAACAAGGACAATGGGAGTTAGAACCAATGCAGATTCTCCTAGAGATGCAGCTCAAGCATTGAAATTTGGTGCAGAAGGAATAGGACTATGTAGAACTGAGCATATGTTTTTCGAGGAATCTAGGATTTCATCAGTAAGAAAAATGATCTTAGCAAATAACCTAGAAGAGAGAAAAGCTGCACTAGATGAACTCTTACCTGTTCAAAGAAAGGATTTCTACGAAATCTATGAGGTAATGGGAGAACTACCAGTTACAGTAAGACTATTAGATCCACCACTACATGAATTCTTACCAAATAAGGACGAGGATATTAGAGAATTAGCAAAGGCTATGAATGTTAGTTTTGAAAATTTGAAAGATAGAGTAGAGGGATTGGCAGAATTTAATCCAATGCTAGGTCATAGGGGATGTAGACTAGCAGTTACTTTCCCAGAAATATATAGGATGCAAACTAGGGCAATCATAGAAGCTGCTTTAGATATAAAGAAAAAGGGATATGAAGGTATTTGTCCAGAGATAATGATACCTCTAATTGGACATATAGAAGAATTAAAATATGTAAAAAGAGAAATCTTAGAGGAAATAGGCCTAGTATTTGAAGAGAGAAATGATACTGTTAAATATGTAATAGGTACAATGCTTGAAGTACCAAGAGCAGCTATAACAGCTGATGAAATAGCAACAGAAGCAGAATTCTTTAGCTTCGGTACAAATGACCTTACTCAAATGGGCTTTGGATTCTCAAGAGATGATGCTGGAAAATTCCTAGATGATTATGAGAATAAAGGTATATTCAAAAATAGTCCTTTTGAAGTAATAGACAGAGATGGTGTAGGTAAACTTATGAAAATAGCCATCAAGCTAGGAAAAGAAACTAGACCAGATATTCATCTAGGTATCTGTGGAGAGCATGGTGGAGAACCAAGTTCAGTAGAATTCTGCTACCAAATAGGTCTAGACTATGTATCCTGCTCACCATTTAGAGTACCAATAGCAAAATTAGCAGCAGCACAAGCAGCACTAAATGAATAACGGGTTTGAAATATAAGCATATATAGAGGAAATAATAATTTTGTGATATAATTAGGATTCAAAAGAGACCAGAAGGTCTCTTTTTGTCATATATAATGATTATCCTTTACTTCTCTTTATGGGGTATAATTCTTAGAATAAATGTAGGCATTGTTTTGGATGTCATATTCACATATACTTATCGTATAAGTGAAAGGCCATTCCTTAATACAATTTTGAAAGAGGTGTATGAAAATGAAACCAACACAAAAAGAACTGACAAATTGGGCTATAACTCAAATACAAGAAAAGTATAAGGACGATATCGCGTTACTCTTAGGAATTACAGGGCATTCATTAGAAGATGATTGTCATGGTGAGTGCTTTGACTATTTTGTACCTGCAAATGAAAATGGAAATAAGCTGGCGAAGACTTTTATTATTGATGGTGTAGGGCATGACTTGTATCCACGCTCATGGAAGCGTATAGAAAATATGGCAGAATTCAATGATGATTTTACAAATGGCTTAGCTGATGCAATAATTCTGTATTCACGCAACGAAGAAGATAAAAAGCGTTTTGTAGAGTTTCAAGAAAAGTTGATGGCAAACCTTAAGGATAAAGATTTTATGTTTAAGAGGGCTCTTCAGAAATTGGATACTGCTATGGAAATTTATCGTACAATGATATTTGAAGATACATTCTATAAAGTGAAGATGGGAGCGGGCTTTATTGCCAGTTATTTATCCATTGCAGTTGCTTGCATCAATGGGACATACCTTAAGCAAAGACTTGAATTGGAGACTGTAGAGTTGTCACAAATGGAAGCAATACCTGATAGTTTTATTTCTTATTTCGAAGAGATTGTCAAGGCAAAATCTGTTGGAGAGTTAAAGAAGCTCTGTTATGAGATTATAAGCACAACCCGGAAGTTTATCTCAGCACATAAACCCTTAAAGGCTAAAGAGTTAAAGATGCCTAGTTATAAGGATTTAGCAGTATGGTATGAGGAAGTATCACTAACTTGGCGAAGGATTTATTATTATTGTGATACTGGTGATTATCAGAGAGCTTTTCCGGATGCACTTAATTTGCAACATGAACTCAGCGTTATTAAAGAGGAATTTGGACTTAAGGAAATGGATTTACTTGGAAGCTTTGATGTAAGTAATTTAAGCCAACTTAAGCAAAAGGCTCAAGAGTTTGAAAGTTATATCGTTTCTGAGATTGAGAGCCACGATGTCACTATAAACAAGTATGATACGCTGGAGCAATTTTTAGCGAAAAACAGTTAGTGAGGTGCATTCAATGAAATATAGAAATGCATCAGATATTCTACCAGATGAATTACTCAAAGAGATACAGAAATATACCTCAGGAGAGACCTTGTATATTCCAAGTAATGTAGAAAGGAAGAAGTGGGGACACGATACAGGGGCAAGAATATTTTATAAAGAGCGTAATGAAGAAATTAGAGCTAGATTTTTTAACAAAGAAAGAATTGAAGAACTTGCCGAGGAGTACTGTCTTTCACCGGAAACCATAAGAAAAATAGTGTATAAATAGAATATATTCTTTTCATTGGTGTAAATATAAGTTCCATAGCAACTTTTTTTAAGTTGATATGGAACTTTTTAATTGAATCAGTGTTATATTCTTCTCACAGCATGATTATATTATAAGGGTTTATTTACTTGGATGTTTTGTTTACAAGGTCAACTTCATACACCAGTTCACCGTATTTTTTCTCATTGTCAATAATAGTACCCTCTGTAAGGGTGATACGCAGAACGATTGAGTTAGGATTGTCCTCGTCGCCAACTTCATCGAACCAATCGAAGACTTTTTTAAATTTCGCTCTGATTTCAGCATTCTTCTCGTCCTTAACCCAACCAAGATTTTCGGCCCTACCTTGGAAAGTGTACCAATCTAAGCCAGCAACAGAAACCTCATTGTTCTTCTCAATTTGCAGCATTTTATTCTTTCTTGCATCTGTAGAAACATAAAATACACCATCTTCATAATAAGCACAAACCATACGGACAGCAGGGCGAGGATTACCAGCATCATTCGGTGATAGTGATATTGTGGCAAGGGCAATTATTTCCTCTTTATCATTTCCACAACGCTCCTCCAAAAGTTTTATCGCATTTTCGTATTTGCTCATTTTAACATTTCCCCCTTCTACACATTATTCAATTAATAATCAGTATAGCATAATTTTTTATCCAAGCATAGATATAATAAAGCCATCAAGATATAAGATATAAGAGGCTGAGAGGACATTAGGTCTTTTTTTTGAATCAAAAAATTAGTTAAGAGTTCAACGATTTTCAATAGTTTACCTTGTTAGACACAAAGGCTAATAAGAATTTGACTTGAAAATATTTCCATGATATAGTGAAAAAAAAGAAAGGGGTATTTTAATGGATACTAGAATGTTCTGGATGAAAAAGTTCAGTCGTAAGCTCCATGCAATTCTTTGATAAAATTATTTGAGTGTATGGGGCGGTATCGTAGATACAAGTAGAGTAATCTAATATGAAAGAATTGCATTCCAATGTAAGTTTTTAATAATCTTATAATTAAAGGAGCAATTCAAAATGAAAATAGAGATAAAATTAGCAGATAACGCAAATGGTTTCATAATTAAAAATATATATCCATTATATTTACATGATATTTCAGGTATTCACGGCATCCTACCCAATGAGTATGGAATATTTGAGGAAGAACCAATAAGTACTCTTGCAGAGCAATATGATATTCAACAAATATGGTTTGAAAATCCTAATCTATTATTTCCATATTTGATTATGGTAGATAATATTCCTGCTGGTTTCTGCCTTATTGGAAGTGGTAAATATGTGCCACAAGATGTAGATTTCTTTGTGTATGATACTTTTCTCTTAAGTCCATTTAGAGGAAAATCAATTTCATACCATTTTATGATTGAAATCTTTGAAAAACATCGTGGTAAATGGATGCTTTTTACACATTCAACAGAGAATAATATTCGTGCTAAAGCTTTTTGGCATAAGACGGTGGGGCAATATACTAAAAATCAATATGTAACCGAAGAGAAAATAATAGATGGGATGCCAAAATTGGTGTTTAGATTTGAGAATTAATCTAAGTAAGGAAGGATTATTGATTAAAATATCAATAAAAATAAGCAATTTTTTAAAACAGTTATGGCTATGTTTTCATTGAGAACTGTACGGCAATTCTAAACAACACAAGGGAGCATGTTGATATGCTCCCTTGTGTTGCAGTAGTGGAAATCTTCAACAAAAATCTGAAAAATTAAAATTTACAAAGAAAAAGGGATGTATATGAAGAAAAAATCATTACTTTTTTTATTTTTTCTCAGTCTTTTTGGCTCTATATTATCAGGATGCAATGAAACGGAAACAATACTATATGATTCAGAGCCACTCCCAGAGCCAATTACTTTGAAAAACAAATGAGCGCAATGGAATATAATATTTGGGAGACTTGCCTGAATGAACATATTATTAGAGCTTTGACTTCAAGATTTACTTATCTAACAGACAAAGATGAGGGTTTAGAACTATTAAGGCAAGAAAAAGAAAAAGGGTTTATCTATGTAGAAGCGCTATTTCACAAATTAGAAATTTATGAAAATAATACGGACACATATACAACAATAGAGGATTTTTATCCTGAACTACTAAGTGCATTGGATTAGGTGGCCATTAAAAGGATGATTGGTCTTTTTTGATTGCAGCTGCACAGGCGGTGCTGAAATAGAAGAGATAATTATACCTGAGATTATTCTACTTAAGATTATTATACTTTAAAGTATAATAATCTTAAGTAGAGATTTTTATAAGAAATTAATTAATCATGATGAAGAGCTTGTTTATTTAAAGAATAATATGTAGTAATAGCTACTGGACAATCCAGTAGCTATTTAAAAAATTAAGCCTATATCTTTTGTTTCATATACTTCTCCAGAAGATGAGATTATATTAACCCATTAATTCTAAAGAAAGAGAGTATGTGCATATAGTAAATGATTAATTGGGTATAAACATATTGATTAATGTAAATTAGCTTGAAAATTATTTTATATTGGAAATGGTGTAATTATGAATGAAAAGATTATGGTAATTGAGGATGAGAAAAAAATTGCAGATGCAATATCATATGAATTAAAAAAACTCAAGGAATCTAAGCTTAATGCCATTATTTTAGATGTCATGTTGCCAAGTATGGACAGATATGATATGAATCAAGGAGGCGGTATAAATGAAAAATACAAAAATGATAAAAATTACAATAATGCTATCTTTACTCTTAACTCTTAGTGCATGCACTAAGAAAAATGAAGGGAACAAGGTTATCGTCGATGAAAATGGCTCAACTATTGTAATTGTTGATGATAATGAAAAGGGTGCTGGAGAGCCTGTAGTATCAGTGCAGAAAATAGATAAGCTGCAAGGTGTAGAATTATCTGATTGGTTGGATGAAGAAACTGTCATAGTTTCTAAAGAAAATGATTCTCTGGACAAAATGGACCTATTAGAATTATCTTCTTATTATCCAAGGAGCTTATATCAGTACAATATTAATAGCAAAGAATATCAACTATTAAAAGAAGAAAAGAATCTGTTTTTGGGTGGGGCTACTCTTTCCGCTGATAAAAAGCATCTCTTATATTATGAATTTTCACTAGGAGATCCTGCTTATGTAGTATTGAATCTTGATACTTTGGATAGTTTTAGCATCACAGGTGAAAATATTGCAGGGGCAACTTCTGCTAATTGGGCAGGTAATGAGGTGCTTGGTTCGACTTATAGCAATAATGCTTATAAAGCAAGTACAAGAGGAGAAATCTCCATATTGGAGGATTTAGACGAAGCTCCATTAATAATACGAAAGATCAATGGTAATATTTATTACAATACCTATTTCGATCAAAGTCTAATCATGATAAATCAAGGAACTAAGGAAAAGATAAAATTAAATATGGAATCTGTTTATGATGTAATTCCATCGCCTGATGAAAATAAGATGCTAGTTTTACAAGATAATGCTACAAAAAAAACCTTGATTCTTAGTGATATAGATGGAAGCAACCAAAAGATAATTGCAGAAGGTACAGAAATAGGTGGAGTTTCATGGTCTCCAGATCAGGGAATGATAGCTTATAATCTGAAAGGTAATACAAACAATACAATTGTCAATGGACTTAATGTTTACGATATGCTAACAGATGAATCTACTCAGATAGCTGTTGATATTCAAAATGCCATTACAAGCTGGAGTCCTTCTGGAGAAAAGCTAGTTTATGCAGAATGGGATGGAGAGCAATATAATAGCAGCATAGTATATTTGAAATATTCAATACAAAAGTAAAGATACAATAAAGAGCTACTGGATTATCCAGTAGCTCTTTGATCTTTAGGCTAATTTTTTTCTAATTATGTCTTCAATCTCATTATCATTTGGAAAACGATTTAATTCCTTCTTAGAGAAAATCAATTCATCTCCAAATTTAATTTCATATACTCCACCTGTAGATGGAATTATATTAACCATATTTACAGAATTCTTATGTTCATTTAATATAGTTTCTGTTAGAGCAACTGCTCTTGCTAAATATCCTCAAGAGGTGCAGTACTCAATACTAATTAGTTTTTCCATGAAAACACTCCCTTTATTTAGATAGTATTAGTATAACCTATACTTACCCATTTATTATAGATAATATCAATAATAAAAAAGATGTAGTAAATGAAGAAATCAACCAAGCCTAAATGAATATAAAAAATATACAAGTAAAATAAAAAATGATATAATATTTTCACACTAAATTAGGAGGCTAAAGATATGTGTGGAATAGTTGGTTATATTGGAAGTAAAAATGCGCAAGAGGTAATATTACAAGGACTTGAAAAACTAGAATACAGAGGATACGATTCGTCAGGTATTGCTATAAATACAAAGGAAAAAGTAAAATTTGAAAAACTAAAAGGGAGACTTTCCGTATTAGGAGAGTATCTAGATAAAAATCCATTGATAGGAAATGTAGGCATAGGGCATACAAGGTGGGCAACTCATGGAGCACCATCAGATGTAAATTCTCATCCTCATTCAAATGGGGAAAATACAATAGCTGTGGTACACAATGGAATAATAGAAAATTATATTGCTCTGAAAGAGGAACTAATAGGAAAGGGATATAACTTCAAATCACAAACAGATACAGAAGTAGTAGCACATTTGCTTGATAGTCTATATGATGGAGATTTACTAAACACAGTATTTAAGGCCATAGAAAGACTTAAAGGTGCATATGCATTGGGAGTCATTTCATCAAAAAATCCAAATGAACTTATTGCAGTTAGAAAAGAAAGTCCACTAGTAATAGGTGTTGGAGAGGGAGAAAACTTTATAGCCTCAGACATCCCAGCCTTGCTTAAGTATACTAGAGATGTTTATTTTCTTGAAAATGGTGAAGTAGTTTATCTAACCAAGGATGAAGTAAGGATCTATGATGAAAATAGAAATAGAGTAGATAGAGAAATATTTACAGTAGATTGGGATATTGAAGCTGCTTCAAAGGGTGGATATGACCATTTCATGCTAAAGGAAATTTACGAGCAGCCAAGGGCAATTAAGGAAACTCTATTGAGAAGGCTTGATGTCAATGGAAGGATAGAATTAGATGATATCAAATTATCAAAAGAAGATCTGGAGAAAACAACTAAGATTTATATAGTAGCCTGCGGTACGGCCTATCATGCAGGAGTAGTAGGTAGATATGCCATAGAAAAATTTGCAAGGATACCCGTTGAGCCAGATGTAGCATCTGAGTTCAGATATAGAGAACCCTTCATAGATGAGAATACCTTGTTAATAGCAGTAAGCCAATCTGGAGAAACCGCAGATACCCTTGCAGCAATTAGAGAAGCTAAGAGCAAGGGAGCAAGAATTCTTTCCATTACAAATGTATTAGGCTCATCAGTAGCTAGAGAATCAGATGATGTATTCTATACTTGGGCAGGGCCAGAGGTAGCAGTAGCTTCAACCAAGGCATATACTACACAGCTAATAGCCTTATATATGGTTGCACTTCATATGGCAAATATTAAAGGCAGCATTTCAGATGAACATTATTTTGAAATCATAGGAAAGATGAAGGAATTACCACAGAACGTAGAGAAAATACTTGAGCAATCAGAGGAAATAAAGAAAATAGCTGAAGTTATTAAGGATAAAAGTTCTGCATTTTATATAGGTAGAGGCTTGGATTATCAGACTTCCATGGAAGGAGCCTTAAAGCTAAAGGAAATTTCATATATTCATACGGAGGCTTTTGCAGCAGGAGAACTGAAGCATGGAACTATAGCCTTGATTGAAAAAGGAACGCCTGTAATTGCCATAGCTAGTCAAGACTACTTGTATGAGAAGATGGTGTCCAATGTACAAGAAGTAAAGGCTAGAGGGGCAACTACTATTGCCATAGTAAAGGAAGGCCTAGATAAAAGCTTAAATCACGCTGACGAGACAATTTATATTCCAGAAGTAGATAATATATTAGCACCTGTTTTAACGGTTATACCTACTCAACTCCTTGCATATTATACATCTGTCATAAAAGGAAATGATGTAGATAAGCCAAGAAATTTAGCCAAGTCAGTTACTGTAGAATAAGAAAAGTCAAAAAAACATAGAGTTATAATTTATTAAAAATGATCAAACTTTTTTTAAAAATTTTAATAATCTAAAATAAATAATATTAATTTTGATTAATCTTTTTTCAAAAGATAATATTTCTATTCTATATAAAATCAATGTTTATATAGAATAGAATGATCAAATTTTTTTAATAAACTACAACAGGAGAAACATCCCACTGTCTTGTTAACAATTGTTGATTATTATGAGGACTTCCTTAAGTTGCAAAATGATTCACTTAATATTATTTGGAGAGTACTCCATATAATCTGTAAGGAGGAGTATTAAATTGTTAAGAAAAATTTTTGCTATTTTATCTCTACTACTAATAATTATCTCCAATGTTGGATGTAGTAACCAAAATAGTAATAACGACATTTTACATATATCTAACTCTAATTTAAACTTAGATGAAAATTCCACTATTGAATTTAACGATCCCAAGGTAATAAGCGTTATAAACAAATGGCATAGTGACCTTTATAACAATGATTTTGAGCTTATGCCGTTTGTTGTTGTAGCTAATATGTTAGAACCAAGTTTAAGAAATGATATAGAAAGGATAGGTTTGAAAAATATTGATGAGAGCTCTTTAAGAATCTTAAGTAGATGGGCAAGAGAAAATTTTGTTCATACTCAATCCTTAAGGGTGTTCCAAGATATGCCAGGTAAAGAACCGTGGGGTGATATAAATTTTATTCCAGTATATAAAAAGCTGTTATATAGTGACATGAAGGCTATGAGTATTTACTCTGGTAAAATTACGGGAGAATGTACCTCATTGGCAAACTTATTTTTAGGTGTTCTTAGGATATTGGGGCTGGAATCAGAAAATATATTAAACATAAGAACTGATATGCATACATTTGGCTTATTTAAAGTGGACGAAAGGTTATATATTATAAATAACAATGACATTTTACTAGTGAATAGTGCTATCAAGAATTGGCTTAAGGATAGAAGCTATTATGGTTTTTATAATGACAAATATTATTACTCAGGAGAATTCATAATTACAGATAATTTCTTTAAATCTAATGATTCTCTACTTAAAAGACTAGAGAATATAACTCTTGAGAAATCGTTCATATACTCATATATAGAACAACTAGAACTAGAAAATCCGGATGTTGTATTGGGAGAGATTTTAGAATCCAATAATGACCTTAGGACATTAATTGCATACACTTATCAAAGTATGGATGTACCTAATCCATCATTATATATTAGAGCCTCAACTATGACCCCTAAGGTTATAGAATTATCCAAAGAATTAACCACAATTCCAATGATTCTACAGTGGATAAGTGAGGATACAATTTTAGAATCAATTTATTCAGAAGAAGAAAATCGAATTATGACTGGAGATCAAGTTGTCGTATATAAAAAGGGAGGGGCTAGGGATCGGGCTTTGCTTTTTGCTAGCATTTTAGTTTTACAAGGTCATAATCCTATCATAAATATAACAAATGAAAATGCATATGTCGAGAATAGTGGATTGGTTTATGATATGAGACAATGTGGAGAAGTTACACTGCCAGAAGAAGAAATTGTTATTAGCATAAAATAATATTATGTGTTATTAGTTGTGATTACTCTTTGGCTTCAATGTTAAATTGTAACTATTTTGTAAATAGGAAAGGCGTGCATCCCTTAACATCTATGTAGGAGGTTATTATAATCAATTAGTAATAACGCCAGCAACAGATGAATTTGATTTGCCTCCCTCAATTATTATTGATGTTTAAGTAAAGATTGGATAGGCACAGCGCTTACTAATTAAATATGCAATAGAGCATGCATTTCTATGGACTTAGCATCGACTTAGCATCGACTTAGCTTTAAAGACTTTGAAAAATTTGGCTAATGACACTTGGTTATCAATCAAAAACAATGAAGATATAAAGCGATTTTTGAAAAAGAGATTGTAGCGTTTATGCAACATATTCTAAGGCTTTTTTGATTATATATTGTTTAATTTAAAGAGATTTAGTTGAGAAAAGGTTTAATTTTTAAAAAATGATCAAACTTTTTTAAAAATATTTATCAGAATAAAATAATAAAAGCTAAATTTTGATTAAACTTTTTTCAAAATTTAGCTTTTTATGTTTATATAAAATCAATGCTTACATGACTTATTTTGATCAAACTTTTTTATAAAACTACAATTTTGAACTGTCCTCTTTAGATCTACTTCGTATAATTATCAAAATATCCCTTAATATAAACAATAGGTGTTCCCTTATCCCCACTACCAGAGGTTAAGTCTGAAAGGGAGCCTATTAGGTCAGTAAGCCTTCTTGGAGTAGTACCCTGAGAAGCCATACTTCCAACAAGAGAGGCATCTTTATTCTCTATATATTTTGATATAGCTGCCTTTAGTTCCTCTCCTTGTAAATCAGCAAAATCATTATCTGCTAGATACTTAAGCTTTACTTCTGAAGGAGTACCTTCCAGGCCTGAAGTATATCCAGGGGAAACTACAGGGTCAGCTAATTCCCAAATCTTCCCTACTGGATCCTTAAAAGCACCGTCACCATAGATCATTACTTCAACAGTTTTTCCTGTTTTCTCTTTAATAGATTCTTGTATTTTTTCCACTATTGGTTGACAATCCTTAGGGAATAATTTTAATTTTGTTTCTGTTGATTTATTTGATCCCAATAAGCCATACTCTTCATTATATCCACTGCCATCTATGGAAGAAGAAAGAATTTCATCAAGTCCGTAGATAGTTTCTCCGCCATTTTCTTTAAGTATTCTTTTAGTTCTAAATCTTGAGTGTATGTCACAAGCAATTACATTCTTAGTATAATTTAATATTGTTTTAGGGTTATTTGAGAATATTATCTCACATTCTATACCATATTCTGAAACAATAGATTTGTAGTATTCAATATAATCCACTCCAGTAAAAGGGTGCTTATTATATCCAAAGGATTCCCTAAATTCTTTTTCTGTTAATACATCAGCCCAAGGGTTGATGCCCTTTGTATCTAGTTCTTCCATATCTACTAAAGGATTTCCCACTTCATCAGAAGGATAGCTTAGCATCAAGACTATTTTACTTGCTCCCTTAGCGATACCTCTTAAAATAATTCCAAAACGGTTACGACTTAGTATAGGAAATACTAATCCTATGGTCTTGTCTTCATATTTTGCTTTAACATCCTTTGCAACTGCATCAATATCAGCATAATTTCCTTGAGCACGTGCTACAATGGATTCAGTTAATGTTACTATGTCTTTATCTTCTATGGAGAATCCCTCTACCTTAGCAGTATTCATAACACAGTCAACAACAATATCTACTATATTATCCCCCTCTTTGATAATAGGTGCTCTTAGTCCTCTGACAACAGTTCCAACTACTCTTTCCATTTCCAACGCCCCTCTCTAAATAATATCATACACTAAAAATATACAATATATTATGGTATAAGTAAAATAAATATATGATATAATGGATATAAGGGGTGGTTATATGTCTATTAGATTAGATCTGTATAAGACTTTTAATAAGGTTGCAAAGCATAAAAGCTTTTCAAAGGCTGCAAAAGAACTATATATGACTCAGCCAGCAGTTAGCCAAGCTATAATGCAACTGGAAGATGAATTAAATATTAGGCTTTTCACCCGTACTCCAAGGGGAGTAGTCTTAACAGATGAAGGTAAAATACTCTATGAGTACACCAACTCAGCTATTAGCTTAATCAATAGGGGAGAGGAAAAGCTAAGGGCTTCTAAGGATCTTAGTAGAGGAGAACTAAAAATAGGTGTAGGAGATACTATTTCTAGATATTATCTAATACAATATTTAGAAGAGTTTCATAAAGTATATAACAATATCAAGCTTAAAATAATAAACAGAACCACCATGGAACTTTGCAATTTGATTAAATCAGGTGAAATAGATATAGCAATATGCAATCTTCCAATAAAGGATAATTCATTAGAAATAAGATCCTGCAAAGATATAGAGGATATTTTTGTAGGTGGAGAAAAGTATAAGGACTTAGTATTAAATCCAATGACCTATGAAGACCTTGTAAAGTATCCTTTAATATTTCTTGATAGCAGATCTCGATCTAGACAATATGTAGAAGGATTTTTACTTTCAAAGGGAGTAAAGATAAATCCAGAAATTGAACTAGGTTCCCACGACTTGCTTTTAGAATTTGCAAAAATAGACTTGGGAATTGCCTGTGTTGTAAAAGAATTTTCACAGGATTATTTAAAAAATAATATTCTATATGAAATTAAATTAAAAGATAAGATACCAAAGAGAAGTATAGGGATTTGCACATTAAAAGGGGTTTCCCTTTCACCTTCATCAGAAAAATTTGTAGAGTATCTCTTAAGATAGGAATTACTCAACTTGATAAATGTGGATATTAATAGTAAAATAATAAGAAAATAATAAGAAAATATTAACGAGGAGCAATGCAGATGAAATGGTTAAGGAAGTTTATGAGTGGAAGGTATGGTGGCGATCAACTTTCAACTCTATTAGTAGTATTATCTTTACTTATTACTTTATTAGGAAGATGGCTCAATATAAGGCTAATAATGTATTTAAGTTATATACCTCTGTACATAAGTATTTTTAGAATGTTTTCTAAAGATATAGAAAAGCGTCGATTGGAAAATTATAAATTTGCTATATTTATGAGCCCCCTATATTCAAGGTTTAAAAGAACTCAAAAGCATGTCATAGAATCAAAAACTCACAAATTTTACAAGTGTCCAGAATGTAAGACAAAGTTAAGACTTCCAAAGGGTAAGGGGAAAATAGTAATTACTTGTCCGAAATGTAAAAATAAATTTGAAAAGAGAACCTAATTCTATAATAAAGAGAGGATTAACAATAGATGAACACATTAAAAATAATATGGGGTAAAACTTTATATGGTCTTGCTAGTATTACTTCTTTTATATTTGATCTTTTAATAGGAATCTCATCATTTATGGTGAACTTTGTAATTAATGTTGGAAGGGGCATTCTTGGACTTATATCCATGGGAGGATGCCTGTTAGTCTTTTTATTAGGACCTACACTATTACTAAATCCTGTGACTTTGCTTTTTGTACTATTTCTTCTAATATTTCCAATATTGGGGACAAAGTTTGTATCATATTTAAAGTATGTGAAGTACATGATAACGGAATTTTTATTTGACCACTCAGATAATTTTATCAAGGGAAAGAAGGCTCAATTTGGTTCTTTCAATGAATATGGAAACAAATATAAGAGGATGGAAGAAGAAAAATGGAGAAAAGAGCAACAACAAAGACAAGCAGAGCAACAAAGACAATGGGAAGAAAGATTTAGACAATGGAATGAATATCAAAATTCCCAAAGAGGAAGTAGTTATGGCTGGAATGGTCAAAATGCAGGCTATGGTAATCATAGCTATGTAAATCCTAGTATCGAATTCAAAAGCAAATATGAGAAGTCTTGTAATATTTTAGGAGTGCCTCATAGTGCTGATAAATACGAAGTGAAATTGGGATACAGGAAAAAGGCAAAGGAATACCACCCAGATTTAAACAAATCACCAGATGCAACTAAGGTATTTCAAGAGATTAACAATGCATATGAGTTTTTAAGTGATGATAATATTGAAAGATATAAAAGTATAAGTTAAACATAGATATAAAATCAACTTTACAAGTGTTTAGTCATATGATATATTATTAATAATCTCTTTGCATCTGCATAAATGTTTATTGAATATAAACTCAATATACAGTACAAACTGAGCAGGCGATGAACTGAAATTTTAGTTCGTGGGGCCGGGCAACATAGTTGCAGCAGGTATTATATGAATATTAACCTGTGGGACAGTAGTTTACACTATTTGTTTCACGGGTATTTTTATACTCTTTTTTGAGAAATGGATAGGTAAAATGTGATGTCATAGAGCTAATCTTATATTATTTTAAGGAGGTTAACAATATGAAAGAACCATTTATTCAAATTAAGAATCTTTCAAAAATATACAAGACAGGAGGTGAAACCTTAATAGCTGTTAATAATATCTCTTTAGATATTAATGAAGGCGAAATCATAACTCTGCTTGGTCCATCAGGAAGCGGGAAATCTACATTGGTTAATATGATTGGTGGAATTGACGAAGCTGATGAGGGTACAATATCAGTGGACCAATGTGAAATTACTTCTCTAAAGTCAAAAGAGCTAACTGATTATAGGCGTGAAAGTATTGGTTTTGTATTTCAGTTTTATAACTTGATTTCAAATCTTACGGTTTATGAAAATGTGGAGGCTGTGGCTGATATCTGCAAGGATGCATTTGATATTGATGAACTTCTTGAAAATCTAGGGATAAGTCATCTTGCTAATCACTATCCTGTGGAATTATCAGGTGGTCAGCAACAACGGGTTGCCATTGCCAGAGCACTTGTAAAAAATCCAAAGATCTTATTATGTGATGAACCCACAGGAGCCTTGGATTATAAATCATCACTTGATATTTTAAGGTTAATCAAGGAAATTAATGAGAAGTATAACACGACAATTTTGATAATCACCCATAACATTTCAATTGCAGATATGTGTCATAGGACTGTTAGAATTAGTGACGGAAAGATAACTCATGATGATGTTAATGAAAATATTATTTCTGTTGACCAAGTACAGTGGTAGGGGTGATTATATGAAACTTAACAAACGAGTTAAACGGATTTTTCTTGAGCACAAGGCAAGCTATATAGGAATGATACTGTTAATCATTTTGTCCACAAGCTGCTTTTTAGGAATGAAAACAGCCACAACAAGCATAGAAAAAAGTGTTGATGATAACAGAATTAAAGCAAATGTTGAAGATGCAAATTTTAGTTTTTCAAATACTTTAACTAAAGATCAAATTGAAAAATACGAGAAGGACTTTAATCTTCTTATTCAAGAGAATAGGCAGATTGAATATGATTACAAAGGGGCAGTCTTAAGAATTCGCCCGGAATTTAAAGAAATAAATAAAGCTGAACTTTATGATGGTGAATATCTAAAAAATTCAAAGGACATTATGGTAGATAGATTTTTTTATGAAGCACAAAACTTGTCTTTAGGAGATAAAATAGCTATTAATGGAGAAGAATATACTGTCTGTGGTATATTTACAACACCAGATTATTTGTCTATTTTAAAGAAGAAAACTGACTTTATGGCTGATGGAAGTAAATTTGGTCTATGTATGGTTAGTGAAAAGACTTTTAATGAACTGGCAGGAGGAAAGGAAAGCATTAATTACAGTATAGTCTTTAATCAAAATAGCAGTGATGACTTCAGAAAAGAGCTAGCAAAGGAAGGCATTGTCCTAGACTGGACGGGTAGGGATTCAAATATTAGGATTACTACTTTTGATGGTGAAATTGATGCAATAATAATACTCAGTAGTATAGCACCTCTGTTTATTCTTATAGTAAGCAGTTTAATAATGGCTGTGGTAGTTGGACGCATGATTAAAAAAGAATACACATACATTGGGACCTTATCTGCTATGGGCTATAGAAAAGGGGAAATTGTTGACCACTATTTAAGGCTACCTATATTTATTTCTGTCATTGGGTCAATTCTTGGGCTTGTATTAGGTTATTTCCTCGTAGAGCCATTTACTATGTTATCTTCAGTTGAATACAATATACCTAAAACAACTTACTACTATCAATGGCAAGATATTGTACTGATGTTGACAATCCCTGTAATACTCAATATATTTGCTGCTCTTATAGCTATAATACAGGCACTTCATATAAATATTGTTGCTTTATTAAAAGCTGATGCAGGCAAGATGAAAAAAGGCCTTCTTACAAAGTTCATCCCTAATAAAAAAGGTTCATTCAAGCTAAGATTTAAGATGAAAGAGATCACATCAAATCTCCCAAGAAGTCTTTTAATGTTGATTGGAATTATTGCATCTTCAATGTTTATTTTGACAGGCTTTATATTTAATAGTGCAATAGAATTTGTTTTTGATAATAATTTCCATGAGAAGTTTGGATATGATTATCAGTATGTCTTAAATACACCAATGTATGAAAGCAAAACAGAGGGTGAACCCTATATGATATCAAGTTTTGATTATGATAAAAAGGGGGAGAGTTTGAGTTTTACTGTTTATGGTGTTGCTGAAAATTCCAAGTATATCAAGCTATATAATAATGGTAATCTTATTTCACAGGATAAAACAGTTATTTCTAAAAGTGTTGCTAAGCGTTTAGAGCTTAAAAAGGGTGATGTAATTACAGTAAAGAATAATTCGAATTTCAAAGAATATAGACTAGCCATTGATGAAATCTGCAATATTTCATTTGGTGAAAATGTGTATATGCCATTAAAGGAATTAAATGCAATGCTCGACCTGCCTGAAAGTACTTATATGGGGTTATATTCGGATGAATTGCTTAATATAGATGAAGGACTAGTAAGTGACATTTTAACCCTTGAAGACAGCAAAGCAGGACTAGAATCTTCAATTGCTGCATTCAAAGTTTTCTTATATCTTCTTGCCTTTGTTTCTGCTCTAGTAGGAACGGTTGTTATTTACATTGTAACTATTATGCTAGTAGAAGAAAACAGAAAGAATATTTCAATGTTGAAGGTAGTTGGCTACCATAACAAAGAGATATCAAGCCTACTGGTTAATTCCACATCAGCATTGGTTTGGATTGGATACTTTATGGCGATACCATTTGCTTTTTTTACTATCCAAAAGTTCTTCAATATACTGACAACAAATATGTATTTTGATTTTAGTGTAGATTTAAAGCTATGGCAGGCTATAGTTTCATTTGCTTTTATTTTGGCTATTTATTATATAACTTTATTTTTTGCTAAGAAAAAGGTATTAGGTATTAATATGGCTGAAAGTCTAAAGGTTAGGGAATAAAAATATATTGGTGTGATAATAGAAGGCTTCATATCAACGAAGCTCTAAATTATCACACCAAGTAATATCGTCTACAATAATTCTTTTCTTAATTCTTCACCAGTCTTAGGGGATAAATATCCTAGGGGTATATCGAATATAGATACAGCACCAGTCTTGCCTTCTTTTGACATCTTATATACTGCTCTAGCATAGGCAACTAAAACTGAGGATGTAAACTCAGGATTGCTATCAAGAGTTAAATTGAATTCCATTTTCTGTTTAGTATCTACTCCAGTAGTTCCAGTCCTGATTACAAATCCACCATGAGGCATTTTATTATGATTTGTATTTAATTCTTCTTCAGATATGAAATGTACAGTTGTAGCATAGTCAGCAAAATAATTTGGCATAGTCTTTATTTCATTCTCTATCCTAGATGTATCTTCATTGTCTTCACATACTACATAGCAGATTCTTTCATGTCTCTGGCAGGAAGGAATATCTATATCTTCACAATTTCTAACCTTATCTAATACTTCTTTCATAGGTACAGTATATTGAATTCCATTTTTTACGCCTTTTATCCTTCTAATTGCATCTGAATGACCTTGACTTACACCATCTCCCCAGAATGTATAGTCTCTTCCAATTGGTAAAACTACTTGACCTAATAATCGATTAAGGGAAAAAAGACCAGGATCCCAGCCAACAGAAATTAGACTTAGTTTATTTGATTGTAATGCTATATCATTAACTTTATGAAAGTACTCTGGAATTCTTCCATGATTATCAAAACTATCTACTGTATTGAAATGGGATGCCACCATAGGACATTGCTCATCAAGATCCCTTGCAGATCCTCCACAAAGAATCATTACATCAATTTTATCTTTATAATCCAATATATTGGAAATACTTACTGTATTTGATGTGGAACCTAGAGAACTAGGATCTCGCCTTGTAAAGATGGCAACAAGCTCCATATCAGGATTTTGCTTGATAGCCAACTCCGCTCCATGTCCTAAATTTCCATATCCGACTATACCGATTCTTATTCTATTATCCATCTGACACCTCCATAAAAATTTGTAATAGCATTATATCATAGATTTCTTGTATAATAATATTATTAATTAGTATTCATATTATTATTAAATTTATAATATATGGGTATTAATATATAGAGTCACGAAATACATAAGGCCTAAGGGAGAGGAATATAAATGAATTATAGTAAACAGATACAGGAAATGGTAAAGTATTTTAAAAACAGTGAAAAAACTGTAGATAATTTTAAAATTGGCATTGAATTTGAACATTATATTGTGGATAAAGATACATTAAAGACCATCTCCTATTATGGTAAGGACGGAGTAGCAGAAACACTGAAGGAACTAGAGAATAAGGGTTGGACGGCTAGCTACGAAGGCGAATATATACTAGGCTTAGAGAAAGGATTAAAAACAGTAACCCTTGAGCCAGGTAGCCAATTTGAACTTAGTATAGATGCTCAAAAAGAGATTGTAGATATAGAAAGAGAATATTTAGGATTTTTAGAAGAAATAATTCCAATACTAGAAAAGAAAAATCAAGGGATAATGACCACTGGTTATCATCCTGAGACCAAGATAGATGATATAAAGCTTTTACCTAAGAAACGATATGACTTTATGTTCAATTATTTTAAAACAAAAGGCAGCCATGCTCACAATATGATGAAGGGGACAGCTGCTTTGCAAGTATCTTTGGATTATAAATCAGAAGAGGATTATAGGAAAAAGTTTAGAATAGCAAATGCAATTTCACCAATACTTTATGCCTTATTTGATAATGCATTTTATTTTGAAGGGGAAGAATGGGGAAAGTATAATCTAAGGACACATATATGGAACAATTGTGATAATGACAGATCGGGTATAGTGGATAATGCCTTAGAAGATGATTTTTCTTACACAAAATATGCGGAATATATATTAAGTCGTCCACCAATTTTTATATTCAAAGGTAAAGAGGTAGTACCTACTGGAGACAAACTAGTGAAGGAGATATTTGATCCTGAAGACTACGAAACAAGTGAATTAGAGCATCTTTTAACTATGTTTTTCCCAGATGTAAGGACTAAGAGATATATAGAAATTCGCATGATGGATTCTGTACCTTATCCATTGAACCTTTCAGCAGTAGCTATGCTAAAGGGAATATTCTATAATGAAGAAAGCCTAGAGCTAGCATATGATTATATAAAGGATATCAATATTGATGATATAATAAATTCTAAGCTTGATATAATAGAAAATGGATTGAAGGGCAAACTTAAGGAAAAGACTGTATTAGAAATGGGAA
This sequence comes from Tissierella sp., assembly GCF_031460495.1. NCBI lineage: Bacteria > Bacillati > Bacillota > Tissierellia > Tissierellales > Tissierellaceae > Tissierella > Tissierella sp. Next base: position 246,586 of record NZ_JAVKTS010000001.1, read on the forward strand.
AATGGCTTGTGGATTTAGCAGCTAAAGGTCTAAAGAAAGATGAAAGGGACTATCTATTACCCCTTGAAGGTATGTTAAACTATGATATGAACCCTTATGAAATAACAAAAACTAAAGAGGAATTAGGCAAGAAAAAAGCTTTAAGCTGGTGCTTATTAAATAGTAATGTGGAGATGATATAATGAAATGGAAATCTATAAACGATGAGTATATTAAACTTATAAGGTCTAATCCAGATAAGTATTTAGAGGATTATAAACTAACAGTAGAAAAGGTGGCAAATTCAACTGCACAATATAAGGGTAAACCTGTACCTTTTCTTTATCACCCTATGTTCTTTACAGAGGAAGATGTAAATGTCTTTAGCAAAATCAGCCAGATATTGATGTCCATTACAAACAAGGTAACTGACAAATATCTAGAATCAGAGACATTTAGAAAGAAATTTGAATTTAGTCAGCTTCTAGAGGACTTAATATTCGTTGATAATGGATATGATATTAATGTTCCCATAGGAAGATTTGACCTTTTTTACGAAGACCAAGATAATTTTAAGTTTTGTGAATTTAATACTGATGGTTCCTCAGCTATGAATGAGGACAACACTATAGGAAATATACTTCTTAGTACTGAAGGATTAAAAGATTTTGGTGAAAAATACAACCTGTCTTTATTTGAGCTAATTGATAAATGGGTTGACGATAGTATTAGCATATTTAAAAAATGGAATAGTGAAATTGAAAAGCCAAATGTAGCAATAGTAGACTTCATAGAGAGTGGTACATCAGCAGAATTCAAAGTATTTCAAGAAGCCTTTAATAAAAAGGGATATAATGCAATAATAGCAGATCCTAGGAATTTGACATATAAGAATGGCAACCTTTACTTTGAAGATTATAAAATTGATTTAGTATATAGAAGAATAGTTACCTTTGAATTAATTGAGAAGGCTAGTGAGATACCAGATTTTATTGAAGCCTATAAAAATAAGGCATTCTGCTGTATAGGATCTATCAAGTCTCAAATAGTTCACAATAAGATTATATTTAAAATATTACATGATGAAGATACATTGGAGTTTTTATCTGAAGAAGAAAGAGATTTCATCAAGAAACATATGCCAATTACAGGATTGTTTAAGGATAGCAAGGATATATATAATATGGTCTTAGATAATAAAGATAAATATATAATGAAGCCCTTAGATTTAAATGCATCCCAAGGAGTTTATGCTGGCAGAGATTTAACTCAAGAAGAATGGAAGGAAAGATTGGATAAAGACTGGGATACAGACTATCTATATCAAGAATTCTTTGAGCCATTTAAAAGAGAACATATACTGTTTGAAGATGGTGAAATTAAAGTAGATAAATTCAAATCAATAGTAGGACTCTTTATATATAAAGAAAAATTCGCAGGTATTTATACTAGAATAGGTAAAAATAATATAATATCAGGAGTGACAAATTATTATACTTTGCCAAATATATTGGTTAAGTAAATAATTAGAATAAGTTTCAATTACAAAGAACCTTCACTTTTTAGCAGAATATTGACTGCTAGATTAAGTTGAAGGTTTTTTTATTTTTCTATTGACAAAATAAATATGAAGATATATACTTAGTTACATAACCAACTAACCACTCAAGTGACGGAGGTGATAATTTGTTAGATTTAAGTTCGGATAAATCAATTTATGTACAGATTGCAGAACTAATAGAGAATGAAATATTAATAGGAAATTTAAATGAGGAAGAACAAGCACCTTCCACAAATCAATTTGCAAAGATATATCAGATAAATCCAGCAACCGCAGGAAAGGGGCTGAATATCTTGGTGGATGAAGGAATATTGTATAAGAAAAGAGGTATAGGAATGTTTGTTGCAGAAGGAGCAAGAAAGAAGATAATAAAAAAGAGACAGCTTTCGTTTTTTAAAGAAATATTACCTGAGATAATTATGGAAGCAGATAGATTAGAAATAAGTATAGATGAACTGATTGATTACATTAAGGAATTAAGGGGAGGGAAATAATATGCTTGAAATCAAAGATTTAAATAAATCATATGGAAAGACTAAAGTTCTAAGGGATATAAATATAGATATTGAAGAAAATAAGATATACGGCTTACTTGGCAGAAATGGAGTGGGAAAGACTACCTTGCTAAATTTGATATCCAGCCAAATTTTAAGAAACAGTGGAGAAATCAAATTAGATGATAAAGAAATATTCGAGAACTCCAAAGCAATGGAAGATCTTTGCTTGATAAAGGATTTCCCTACATCCATTAAAGAAAAAAAGGTAAAACATATATTGGCCTTGGCAAAAATTATTTATAAAAATTGGGATGAAGAGTATGAAAATTACCTAATAAAAGAATTTAATTTAAATATAAAGAGAAAGTTCTTAAAACTTTCAACAGGAAATCAAACCATTGTAGGACTAATAATAGGCTTAGCGTCAAGGTCTAGGCTCACTATGTTTGATGAACCAACATTAGGTCTTGATGCGGCCATGAGGTATAAATTTTATAATTTGCTTCTGGAAGACTTTGAGAAGAACCCAAGGACTATAATAATATCTACTCATTTAATAGATGAAGTAGCTAATCTATTCGAAGAAGTAATTATTCTTAGTAATGAAAGGGTTGCCTTAAAAGATAATGTAAATTCACTTGTGGAAAGATCATACTTCTTATCTGGCCAAGAAGATATAATTAATTCAGTTGTAAAGGATAAGAGAGTAATTCATAAAGAAGAATTTGGCTCAACTAGGATTGTAGGAATATATGGTGAATTAAGGGATGATGAAATTAAACATATAAAAAATAGCAATATAGAAATAAGTAATATACCACTTCAAAAGTTGTTTATATATCTTACTGAAAACATAGAAGAGGAGGCGAATTTCAATGGAATCAAATAAGAGAATTAATAAATTTCAAAAGTATGATTTAAAAGAATCTGTGGGAGCATTTTGGGTAGTTATGATTATAGTTAATATATTTGTCTATGCATTAGCATCATATACAAATTCCAATTCTAATGTAAAGTTTGGACCCTTTATACATGATGGTGACTTGTTTTCAATAGCAGGATCTAATATAATGCCAATACTCATATTCTTTATAATCTATGGTATTACCATGTATTATGAATATTTTGCACTAGCTCTTAGCTTTGGAGTCACTAGAAGAGATTTCTATAAATCTGCAATAGTTGATAATTTCCAGGTATCTTTAATTTTTGCATTTGTTCAAAGTGTTTTACAAATAATTGACAAAAATGTTATTGAGTCTTTAGGAATTAATCCAATGGTTGACTTTGGAATATTTAATACATCAAGAGATAATATATTTTTTATTATTCTATCCTTATTTACATTTTTTCTAGTATGTGCATCTTTGTCTAATTTATTGGGAGTATTGCAATACAAATTTGGATATAAATTTTGGATAGTTTTTGGGATAATATCCTTATTTGGACTAGTATGGGAAAATAGTTTTCATTTAATTGCAAATGTGCTTGGAATATTTTCTAAGATATATCTATGGATAGAATCAATATTTAGCAAATTTACTATATTTCCCTTAGGATTGCTTATAATAATCATCTCTTATACTTTGGGATACTTACTCATAAGAAGAGTTGATATTAGAAAATAAGGAAATAATGTATCATTTGCAAAGAAAGCTAGGGATTTCCTTAGCTTTCTTTTATATAAAATTAATATTATTTGCCCCTATTATTCTATAAAAAAATTTGATATATTAAATATGAGGTGAAGCATATGAAAATAATGGTAGTGGGTGCTGGAAAGCTTGGATATAGATTAGCTGAGTCTATGGTATTAGAGGATATAGATGTAACTGTAATTGATAACAATGGAAGAGTAATTGATTTTGTAAATGAACATTTGGATGTTTTAACTGTTACAGGAAATGGTATTGATATAAATATTCTTAGGGAATTGAATATAAATCAATATCATTTACTTGTGGCATGTACTGATAGTGATGAAACAAATACTCTTATTTGTTCCTTAGCAAAGAAACTAGGATGTGAAAGTACAATAGCTCGTATTAGAAATCCTGAGTATATGCAACAATTGGATTTTATAAAAACTGAAATGGGTATTGATCATATAGTTAATCCTGATTTAGCTACAGCTCAAGTAATTGAAAAATACTTGCTGAAAAGCTATAATTTTTATTCTGGTGATTTTGCAAGCGGAAAAGTACAGATGATTGATGTAAATATTGAATATATGGAAGATTTTGTTGGGAAAAAGCTAATTGAATTGGACGACTTTGATGGATTATTAATTACGGCCATATCCAGAGATGGAAATGTAATAATTCCTGATGGTTCTACAGAACTATTAGCAAATGATATAATTCATGTAGTAGGCAAAAGTGATAGAATTAAAGATTTGAATAATAGATTTACACAAGATATAACTAAAAAGGATATAGAAAGAGTTATGATCCTTGGAGGTAGTAATATTGGACTTTACCTAGCTCGAATCCTATCTAAGACCAATATATCAGTTACTTTAGTTGAAAAGGACAGAGTAAGGTGCCAAGAACTATCAGAAACCTTAGAGAACATACTAATTATTCATGGAGATGGAACAGATGTTAATCTGTTAGATGAAGAGAGAATATCTTCTATGGACGCATTTGTAGGTGTAACCGGATATGATGAAGAAAATTTGCTAACAGCTTTAATGGCCAAACAATCAGGAGTTCCAAAGACCATAGCAAAAATAAGTAGACCGAATTATTCTAAGATAATAGATAGATTAGGTATAAATGCAGCTTTTAATCCAATTCATATAACTGTGAGTAATATATTAAAGTATATACGTGGTGGGAAAATAGTATCAGTTTCTCTTTTAATAGGTGGAGATGGAGAGGTTACAGAAATAATTGTAGGGAAAGATTTGCCTATAGTTGGCAAGACTTTAGAAGAATTGAAATTGCCTAAAGGGATTATAATTGGCGCTATTGTGCATAATGGTAAGGTTACAATACCTAATGGAAAATCCATAATTCAAGCTAATGATAGAGTCGTGGTATTTTGCTTAACAGAAAATCTACCAACCCTAAAGATATTTCATAATCCGCATAAGGGAGGGGTATTAAGTGAATTATGGAATCGTACGAAAGGTATTAGGTAGTTTATTATTACTAGAATCATTATTAATGATGCCTTCGTTATTAATAGCTATATATACAAATCAAGTAGATAAGCTAGCATTTCTAGTAACTATATTAGCAACAGGGATAATTGGATATTTTTTATTTAGATGCAAAACTTATAATAAACATATTAATGCAAAAGAAGGATTAGCCATAGTATCCTTAGGCTGGATATTAATATCTATTTTTGGTGCTATACCCTTATATATATCAGGCAGTACTCCGACATATATAGATGCAATTTTTGAAATAGTATCTGGATTTACAACTACAGGTGCAACAGTAATACCAAATGTTGAAATTTTACCAATGGGTATTTTGTTTTGGCGTTCTTTTACACATTGGATTGGTGGTATGGGAATTTTAGTTTTTACTTTGGCATTATTGCCAGCCTTAGGTATAGGAGGATTCCAAATATTTAAAGCAGAAAGTCCTGGACCTATTGCAGGTAAAATAGCTCCAAGAATAAAGGATACTGCTAAAATACTTTATGTTACCTATTTTTCTATTACTATGATTCAAGTTATGTTATTGAAATTCGGTGGGATGACATGGTTTGAGTCTTTTGTATATACATTTGGTACAGTGGGAACGGGTGGGTTTTCTACAATGAATGCCAGTGTAGGAGCTTATAATAGCACTTATATTCATCTTGTAATAGGAAGTTTTATGGTCCTTTCAGGAGTGAATTTTTCTTTATACTACTCTTTGTTTAAAGGAAAAGTAAAAGATGTATTTAGAGATGAAGAATTAAGACTTTATTTTATAATCGTTTCTACAGCAGTAGCTGCTATTGGACTTAATCTCTTAAAGACATCCTATTCAAGTATAGGATTAGCCTTCAGAGATTCCTTTTTTCAAGTTAGTTCCATTATTACAACCACTGGTTATTCTACTGCGAACTTTGATATATGGCCAACTTTTAGTAAAGGGATTCTCTTGTTGCTTATGTTTATAGGAGCAAGTGCAGGATCTACAGCAGGTGGTATGAAGGTTATTAGAATACTAGTTATATTAAAATTAATCAAAAGAGAAATACTAAAGATATTCCATCCAAGAGCAGTTATACCAGTTAAAATTAATGGGAAAGTACTTCATAATGAAACTATAGCAGGAATTTATAGTTTTACAGGATTATACATTATTATATTTGCATTATCTACTATTTTAGTATCACTGGAAGGAGTAGATCTAGAATCTGCAATTAGTTCTGTAGCTGCCACCTTAGGTAATATTGGTCCAGGCTTGGGATTTGTAGGACCAACTTCTACTTTTGATGGATATAGCCAAATTGCAAAAGCATTTTTCTCTTTATTAATGCTTTTAGGTAGACTTGAACTATTTACAGTAATAGCTTTATTTGCTCCAAAGAATTGGAGAAGAGAAATTTAACATAAGATTAGAAGGTGAGAGAATGAGGATAGAAGAAATAGAAGCGAAATATAAAGCAAAAGCTCCATGTCCCTATTATGTCAAATGTGGAGGCTGCCAACTCCAGCATATATCAAATGAAGGACAAAGCATCTACAAACAAACTTTTGTAGAAGATTTGCTCAATTCCTTTGGCAAGGTTAATGATATATTATCAATGGAAGATCCATACTATTACAGGAATAAAATACATTCAACATTTTCCTATGATAAAAAGGGACAAATAATATCTGGATTTTATCAGGAGAATACACATAATGTAATAAACATAGATAAATGTATTATTCAAGACAGCAAAGCAGATGAAATAATAGAAACTATAAAAGGATTTATGAAATCATTTAAAATGAAACCCTATGATGAAGATACTCGTCAAGGGTTTTTAAGGCATGTCCTCATTAAAAGAGGATTTTCTACAGGTCAAGTAATGGTAGTACTAGTTGTAGGAACAAAGATATTTCCAGGGAAAAACAATTATTTAAAAGCATTAGTAAAAAAACATCCTGAAATATCTACAATAATAATGAATGTAAATAACAGGAAGACCTCTGTAGTACTTGGTGATGAGGAGATTGTTTTATATGGAAAAGGCTATATCGAAGATATACTTTGTGGAGTTAAATTCCAGATTTCAGCAAAGTCCTTCTATCAAGTAAACTCTATTCAGACAGAAGTCCTATACAATAAGGCTATTGAAATGGCTAAATTGAAAGGTAATGAAACTATCATAGATGCTTATTGTGGTATAGGTACAATAGGTCTTATAATGGCTAACAAAGTGAAAGATGTAATAGGTGTAGAAGTAAATAAAGATGCCGTGAAAGATGCCATAAGAAATGCAAAGCAAAATAATATTAAAAATGCATATTTTTATAATGAAGATGCAGGAGATTTCATGGTAAAACTAGCAAATGAAAACAAGAAGATAGATTTAGTAATGATGGATCCACCAAGAGCAGGCAGCGATGAAAAGTTTTTATCTTCCTTAGTGAAACTATCACCAGAAAAAATAGTATATATATCTTGCAACCCAGAGACACAAGCAAGAGATCTAAGATATTTGGTTAAAAAGGGATATGAGGTAGAAGAGATACAGCCAGTAGACATGTTTCCTCAGACTGAGCACGTTGAGACGGTCTGTCTGCTTGAACGGAAATAAGTAGCGAAATCAAGGGGTTAAGGGATTTCAAATCAGATAGTTTCGTGTGTTTTAAGTCTAGGGGAACATAAATATTATTTTTCCAGATTGATTTATGGAGTGAATTTTTGCAGATATAGTTAAATAATTCAGCAAAACATTAAAAGGAGTACTGTTATTAAAAATCTCAAGGGTTTATTATGCTTTGAGATTTTTTTAAAATTCTTTTAAAATTTATTGTAAGATTATCAATTTCCATGCGTCTTATAAGTAGGAGGTGAAAAAGTGACAGAGTTTGAAGAAATTTATAATAATTATTTTAAGGATGTTTACTTCTTTATATATAGTCTATCAAAAGATAAATATATAGCTGAAGATTTGACATCTGAAACATTTATTAAAGCCATAAAGTCCATTGAAAGCTTTAAAGGAAAATGTGATATCAAGGTGTGGCTATTTCAAATAGCCAAAAACTCATATTATTCATATATAAGAAAACATAAGAATTTGATAGAGCTAGACTCAATGACTGAAAAGAAAGATGAATTTGATATAGAAAAATCAGTGTTTTCATCTGAAGAGTCGATGAAAATTCATGAAATACTTCACAATTTATCTGAACCGTATAAGGAAGTTTTTACATTGCGTGTTTTTGGAGAACTAAGTTTTAAGCAGATCGGAAATTTGTTTGGAAAAACAGATAACTGGGCTTGTGTCACTTTTCACAGAGCGAAAAATAAGATCAATGAAGAAATGAGGGATTATTGATGAAAGTTACATGTAATGTTATAAGAGATATTTTGCCGTTGTATGCAGAAAATATGCTCAGTGATGACTCTTGTGCAATAGTTGTAGAACATATTGAACAGTGTCAGGAATGTAAGATATATCTTGATGAACTGAAAACTTCTAAAAAAATACCAGCAGACACCAATGCCTCTCCTTTACTAAAGATAAAATCAAAACTACGCAAGAATAAAATTCAGACGGTAATATTTTCAATGATGTTTTCAATTATGATTTTTGTTATAACAATTGCTTTCTTGACCGCGCCAGAGTATATTCCATATAACGAAACAAGTGTAATAATAAATGAGATTGGTAATGGGTCTGTGCTCGCTCAATTTGAGAATACCGTATATGGATATGACATCAATAGATATCCGACAGATGACAATACTGGTTATGTCTATCACATTACTACTTGGAATAGCATATGGAATAGAAATATAAAAAAATCTAATACAAATAATACTATTTTAAATCCAAATGGTGAAAATGTTGTTTCTGTATATTATTACCAAGCTGATGGAAGTGAAGATAAATTGATGTATGGAAAAGAAATTAATCCAGATGGAGGAATAGTTACATTGCCAAGATTATTCTTAACATATTATACATTGATTGCTTTAATTTTGGTTGCGGTATGTGGATTTTTTATGGCTTTGTTCCATCGTAATAAAAAGGTGCTTAATTTTACAATGAAAATTTTCTTTTTACCGGTATCCTATCTGTTAGGTCATTTAGTTATTAAAGGATTTACAACTTCTTCATATACTGCGACAAGGGATTTTTATGCAATATTGTTAGTTATGATTCCGACATATATTGCTTTTATAACCGCAGCTAGATTGATTAAAGAAAATAATAAGAGAAAGATATGAGCGTAGTCATTTGAAACTTGTTCCTTAGGATAAGATTCATTGAAAGAATCAATATACCGTTATCGGAACAAGCTTGACAATATTCCGATAACGGTATACTATGTTAATGAGGTGATTTTTCATGAAATATATGAGTTCTAAAGAAGCAAGTGAGAAATGGAAAATAAGTGATCGTCGAATTCGGGTGCTATGTAGTGAGGGGCGTATAGAAGGTGCTATAAAAATTGGTCGAAATTGGTCTATACCTACCGATGCGGCAAAACCTGTGGACGCAAGGGAAACAAGTAAGAAGAACTACATTGGATTGGAATTTGATTTCAGTTATATAGAGTCACTTAAGGAAACTATAGACGAGCACAGACCTTTTTCCAAAGGCCTTGCCAATTCACTTCAGGAGAAACTCATTGTTGAATGGACATATAATAGCAATGCCATAGAGGGAAATACTCTGACACTGTCAGAGACCAGAGTTGTTCTTGAAGGAATTACCATTGGTGGGAAAAGCATGGTGGAACATCTAGAAGCAATTAACCATCGTGAAGCTATCCTTTTTGTTGAAGATTTAATCGCTAATAAGGATCCACTTTCTGAATGGAATATCAAGAATATCCATGCATTGATACTAAAAGAAATAGACAATACAAATGCCGGTAAATATCGGATCGAAAATGTTGTAATTAGTGGTGCAAAACACATTCCACCGAAGCATTATGAGATTGGGGATTTAATGCAAAAGCTTATGGTGGAATATCAGAATGAATGGAAAGCATTTCATCCTATTGTTAGGGCAACACTGATTCATGGAGAATTTGTGAAAATTCATCCATTTATTGATGGGAATGGAAGGACCTCCAGGTTACTTCTCAATTTTGAGTTGATGAAAAATGGATACCCTCCAATCATTATAAAGCATGAGGAGCGAGCAAGATATTATGATGTTCTTGATCTGGCACATACAACTATGAATTATGAGCCATTCATAGAACTGGTATCGGAACTTGTAATAGAGTCTGAAAAACTATGGGTATCTGTATTAGATTAAAAATTAAAGAATAATGATTCATTATATGAGGTTTGTCTGCATAAAGCTGATAGGTTGATACACATATAAAATGGGGTAAATATTTCTGCAATAACCCATTTTAATTTTTATTTGTTAAATTATATAAGATTTATGTGATGCCGTATGCTGAAGCCCTAGCCCTACTTACGAAGTATGATTTAAATAGTTCATAGGATTAGACAATTGTATGATGCAGGTAAATATACTTTATATATTAAATTTAAGGAGGGTTAAATAGATGAACTACACTGATTTCTCTAAAGAGCAACTTCTAGAGCGTATTGAAGAACTTGAGATTCTCAATAATGAACTGCTGAGGGAACAAGAGGAGGTAACTAGGTTAGAATATGCCTGGACCGGTAATCTAGGACATTGGTATTGGAATTTCAAAACTAACAAAGTAACATATAACCCTCTTAAAGTAACTGCACTAGGCTATAGTAAAAGTGAAATACCAGAACAAGTTACATATCAGTTTTTTACGGATAAGCTACATCCTGAGGATTATCAAAAAACTATGGAAGCTATGTATAATCATTTATATGGGAAAGTAAATATTTATGAGGTCGAATATAGAATTCAAACAAAGGATGGTAAATATAAGTGGTACTATGATCGTGGTAAAATAACACAGTATGACCAAAATGGGAAGCCGGTATTTCTTGCAGGGATAGTTTTTGACATTACAGAGAAGAAAGAAATGCAATTAGAGTTGGAGCGCAAAAATATAATTCTTTCAGAGATGTCATTTACTGATGGATTAACGAAAATTGGGAATCACAGGATGATTATTGAGCATTTACAAGATTCTATATTAAATGCAAAAATAACTAAGGCGCCCTTATCTATAGCTATTTTTGATATAGATGACTTTAAAAATGTGAATGATATAAAAGGGCATATATTTGGAGATCAAGTGCTTGTAGATGTTGCAGCCATAATTAAAAGAAGCATTAGAGACACTGATTTTGGTGGAAGATATGGAGGAGAGGAATTTATGGTTATCTTCTCAAATACTGATTTGGTAACAGCATCAAAAATTGCTGAGCGTATTAGAAAATCAATTGCAGACAATGACTATGCTGATGGAATGAAGGTTACAATTTCTGGAGGGGTAAAGCAATATAAGGGAGAAGATTTCAAGGATTTTATTCATGAGGCTGATAAAAATATGTATCAAGCAAAAAACAATGGGAAAAATCAAATTGTATCAAAATAAATACATATGTCTGTATTAATGTTATAGCATTAGGTAGCATGCTACAGCTGAGTGTGTTGTATTGATGCCAAGAAAGTAAAACTCTTAGAGCATTGTGGTTACGGGGTTTTATAAAATAAAGGTAGTTTTGTCTACAGGACTCTAGTCCTCGATATGTGTTCTCACAAACATATCGAGGTTTTAATTTTGCGGCAAAGACTATACAGAGTTGAGTTGACAAATTAGATAAATTAGTGGGGATGAGGAGATAAAATGGAAGGAAACATTGACAGTTATAAGCTGATTTAAGTGTTATGATAATGAAAGTAGAAAAGAATATTTTAATTGTAACTTTTTGTAATAGTTCATTATCTTAAGAGTGATCCAGGATGGTCTTGATTTGTTTTAAACCATTAAAATATAAATATGACACATGATTCATGTCAAAAAAAAACATGTTTCATACAGAAAAAAGTTTTTTAGTGAAATATTTGATAGATTGTAGCCGTAAGAACTTAACCTTTGAAGGAGAAAGAAGATTATGAAAAAACGATTTGCGACTATCTTGCTCACCATGTGTATAGTGCTGACACTTATGCCAATTAGGACTATGGCGTCAAGCACCATAACTACCATAGCAAGCAAAGCCCCTCTTATAGATATGGTACAAATTCCCGCAGGTACTTATGAACTAGGTGGCAAAAATCTCAAGGCAACTCTCACAAAAGGCTATTATATTGGTGAGTACGAAGTCACCCATTTTGTTACCATTAGAGATTATGGCAAGCAAAAGCTGCTTGTCAATGCAAGCGGTCAAAAGAGCCACAAGGGTACAAAAGTTATTGTGTGGTCATCTACAGGATCCGCACCTGATAACGGAAAAATCACCCTTATTAAAGATTGATTATTGGAATCAAATATTCACTAAATTTTATAATTAAGAGCATAAAGGGACTAGTGATTACTTCTAGGTCCTTTATGCTCTTATATTATTTCTATGCAGTGGCTTGAAATATAAACCAGCCATCCTTTACAGAAAATTGAAATACACCGCCATACTTTTCTACAATATGAACCATGCTTTTTGTACCAAAGCCATGGCCTTGTTTTTTAGATATAGGTAATCCATTATGGAATATTGCTTCTGATTGATAGGTATTACGAATGTCAATGCATAGCTTAGTATTCTTGGAATACAAACGTAGCTTGATTAATCTTTTATTGCTGTCAGGTATTTTTTCAGTGGCTTGTATGGCGTTTTCCAAAGCATTGGATAATATGGAACAAAGCTCAGTGTCACTGAAGTTTAGCTTATCAGGTAACTTGGCATCTATAGTAAACATGGCTTTTGCTTGTTTTGCTTTGGATGCAAAAGAGGACAAAATAAGATTGACAGTTTCATTTTCACAAAAGCGTATGGGGGTAATAGCATCCATATCAGCCTGGGCAGTTTTTAGATATTCCTTGATAGTATCTATACGGTCTTCCCCTGCCAAAACCTGTAAAAGTGCAAAATGATGGCGCATATCGTGGCGATAGGAAGCAGCATTTTGCTGCATCTGCCTTAGAGAAGCAAACTCTGTTTGGGCCTGTTTGAACTGTATGTCCAGCATGTCCCGCTCTCTTTGGAGACTTGCTTGTTTTTGTGTTTCAGTATAGTAAAGAATAATAAATACAAAATAAAAAACGGATATAGTAGAAGGCATAAATTGCACTGCCCATTCAGCTCCACTATAAAGCTTGTCTGTGTATATAGTTGTAAGATAATCAAATAAATAGTAAAAAAGTGGCACCGCCCCTAACAATAAGCAAGATTTATTGGATTTCTCCATGAGTTGCTGGACAGACCCAACTACATATTTTTTCAAGAAGTAATAAGCCAAAAAAACTGCACCTATATAAAAAATGTGATCTGCTAGCCTGCTAGCAAATAAAGATCCTGCAAGATAACCAATCCAGCGTGGTGCTTGGCAGCATAGATAGCCAGAAATTACACTTACAGCTGATATAGACCAAGGTCTTTTATAATATAGGGAGAAAATAAATATCAGTGGTAAATGGATAATCAGTGGATATAGTTTTGAGGTTATATCCAAGCCAAAGATCCACCAAAAAACAGTTTGAACGAATAGAAAAATTAGGCAAAGAAAAGTAATACTAATCTTGTTTTTCCTTGTGGCTTCTATTCCTGCGAAGAGGACTGAAACAGCTATTCCAAAGAATAGTGAGAAGCCAAATCGTATGAGTCCAAGGGCTGTTACTATCATTCAAAAACGCCCCCCTCCATTTGATAAGCAAGATATTGCTGCTTAATATCTTTTGATTTTCCCTGAGCAATAGGAACAGAGGAAAGAGTCTGTAAAGTCACCTGATGATTATCGATGGTATCTATATGCTGCATATTCACAAGATAGGACCGATGAGGTTTAAAAAAAGACCCTTCTTTTATGAGCTTTTCACAAACTACAGAAAATTGCTCGGTACACTCTATGGCTCTGCCAGAAATCAGATGGTAGAGAACCTTCTTACCCATGGCCTCTACATATACTAAATTGGAAAGCAATATTTTTTGTATTCCATCATTGCTTTTCACAACTATGGCTGCATCTTGAACCTTATCAATATGTTCCAGTACATCATTTAAGGTAAAAAACAGCTTGTCCTTAGTAACAGGCTTTAAGACATAGTTAATTGCCTTCACCGAATAACTTTCCAAGGCAAATTCCGGGGAAGAAGTGAAAAAGATAATATGTGCATTTTTATCAAATGTTCGAATTTCTTTGGCCAGTTCAATTCCAGTAAAGCTTGGCATGATTATATCTAAACAGTAAATATCAAAGGAGTTCCCTTTTTCTAAAACAGGCATTAGTTCAAATCCATTATGAAAAACCGTATATTCATAATCTACATGGTTTAATGCCCTGTACTCTTCAATGAGAGAAACCATATGAGAAAGCTCATCTATATTATCATCGCATATTGCAATCTTCAACATAATAATCCCCCTTTTGACATAATAATACAAATTCATTATAGCATAAAAGTTTAAATAGAAAATATAATTCAAGCAGAAAAAAATATGTTTCATACCTCTGTCATTTCTTGTAAAAAATTGCTGATATAGTTTAGATATGAGGATGAAGGAGTAATTCTCATAAATAAAACAAACAAGGAGGGCTGGTATTATGCTAGCAACTATCATTATAGTCATTGCTCATATAGTAATTTTTATTATATTGACCATATCTATCCAACGGAAACTAATTGTACTTGATGAAAATATCAGTAATGCCATGAGTCAGATAGGAGTTCAACTATCAAGTCGTTTCGATGCTTTAACAGCTCTTTTAGATTTGACAAAGGGTTATGCCAAGCATGAAAGCGAAACCATCATTGAATCAATCAGATCAAGAAGAAGCGTCATTACAGCAAAATCCAAACCAAATGATGTGTTATATCAAGAAGGACTTATTGCAGAAGCCTTATTCAAGATTGCTATAGTAACAGAGCAATACCCAGAGTTAAAGGCAAATCAAAGCTATATCAAGGCCCTAGACGCAGTACAAACCTTTGAAAATATGCTTAGAACTAGTCGCCTAATATATAACGACAGCGTCACTAAGCTAAATCGTGAAACACGAATATTCCCAGTTTCTTTGATTGCCAGGATGTTGGGATTTTGCCAAAGAGAGTATCTTATGGATTAGTATGATAAGACAGATATGCCTATCATTAAAGGAGGGAATGGTATGATTTACACATGTAAGGACTGCGGCTTTTTATTCTATCGGATTGGAGTGGTAAAGGTATGCCCTTTCTGTGAGAAAATCAATGTTCGTTTGGCTAACAAGGAAGAAAGCCAAAAATTACGGAAACTTATGGAGCAAGGAAAAACAAGTATACAAATCAAGGAGGAGAAGACACTATGAAAAAAATATTAAGTATTTTTCTTACACTGTGTATAATATTGAATATGCTAGCAGTGACCACAATGGCTGAAGAAATGCATACAAATGTTGATGCTAGCAGAGAAATTATCAGCTTTGCACCCCTAATAGAAACAGAAAAATCAGTATCATTTGGTACATCCATTGAGGATTTAGAATTGCCAGAAACACTGACCGCCACAGTGCGAACAACATCCACAACCACTAGCTCTACCATAGAGGTAGAGGATAGTGAGGCAGATGAGCTAGAAGAAGTGAATGACCCCCAGTTTGAAGAAACCACTCAGATTATCCCTGTAACATGGACTTCTCGACCAGAATATGACATGGACACTGAGGGTGACTATGTCTTTAGCCCAGTGATTGAGGGGTATGATGTCAACATAGAGCTACCTAAGATTATCGTGACTGTGGCTGCAACTATAATGGGACGCGGACTAGCAGCTCCTCTGGCCCTCACCACCTACTACGATGTATGGGTAGGCGGCGTGCAGGTGACCGATGCAAATAAGGACAATATCACAGGCACAGGTATTACCGGGAGAGTCACCTACAACTCGGATACAAATACCCTCACCTTAGATGGTGCAGAAGTAAGAGCGGTATACAATAAAACAGACAATGATAAGAAAGAATGTCAATATGGTATATATGCAGATATCAGCGGACTAAAAATAGTAGTTACGGGGGACAACACCATACATTGTCCAGATGCAAACAGTAAATACAGTTACGGAATCCACACAACAGGTAAAATGGAAATTTCAGGCACTGGCAGTCTAGATGCCAATAGCGGAAAAGGAAGTGTCAGCTATGGCATTTACAGTAATGGTGAACTCACAATCAAAAGCGGAACAATCACCGGTATAAGCAATGCCAGCGCAACATCACTTGGTATTTTTGGTAATATAATAAATATTTTTGGTGGCGATGTGAATGCTAATAGCGCTGGAGCTGCCCCTACGGCAATGGTAGCAAATAGCTATAATATCACTGGAGGTAAAATTACGGTAACTGGAAGAATTGGTCTATCTGCCAACAATAATACAAATTCAATTAATATATCAGGTGGTGAGATAAACGCCACCGGTACATTCTTAGCAATACGCGGTGTACTAAACTTCAATGGAGGTATGGTAATAGCCAGAGGTGAAACAAATGCTCTAAACGGAACATTGAACCTTATAAAGGGTATTGCCACAGCTAGCACCAACATAGATGGTAGCAATGCCGGTCCCTATGATGCGGCAAATATTGAAAACTACAAATATATTAAGGTTGAACCCTACAAAAATGGCGCGACCATCACGACCCCTGCAACCGAGGCCTCTAAGTCATACGACCAAATAACAGTCAATCCAGCTGTGGCAAGCGAGAACCCCGGAGATCAGATTATTGAGTATGCAATCAGTACAAGTAATTTGGTCGAGCCCACAGACAGTTGGCAATCGGATGTGTTATTTACTGGTCTTTCACCAAGTACAACCTATTATGTCTGGGCGCGGACTGCTGAAAAGACAGGCTACAACCCTGGAAGCCCTGTGGCAAGCATGGGAATTACTACAACAGCCGAGCCTATAAAGAGCGTGTCTGTTGGATCACAAAGCGGCACCGCGACTGCGGGAAAGGCAGGGAGTTTAACCTATACTGTGACTACAGCGAATATAGCCAATGGAACATATCCCGTGAGCGTTGTGAATCTGCCATCTGGCGTAACTGTGGGCAACAGCGGCAATGTGACGATTTCGGATAACAGCGGAATGCTGACACTAACAGTAGCTAATACCGCGGCAGCAGGAATGACTTCCACACTTGAACTCACATTGAACGACACAACATCTGCACCATTCACCATAGTAATCAGTGAACCTGTCCCCGTCAGCTACAATCTATGGGTAGGTGGAGTGCAGGTTAAGAGCGCCAACGCAAGTAATGTTCTTGGAAATGGAACTGTTACTTATGACCCAGCTACAAGTACCCTCATCTTAGATGGTGCAACAATTACCAATAACTATTCCGATGATAATGGAACCTATGGTATTTATGCCAATCAGACCCTAAAGATCGTATTGAAGGGTGAAAATAGGGTTACTGCGGCGAATATTAATGAAAAGGAAAGTTTAGCTATCAGAATAGTGAATAACCCACTAACCATAGAAGGAAGCGGATCACTTACAGCTAAAGCTGGTAATGTGTCTGGCACGGTTAACTATAGCAGTTGTGGAATTTCTGCCAATGGACTTACTATAAACAGTGGAACAGTGACTGCCATTGGGGGAACAGTGCCTCCAGGTCATACTCTCAGTTATGGAATTTCTAGTTCTAACACACTTAAATTTAATGGTGGCACAATAACTGCAATAGGTAATAATAAATCGATAAATCAAGCACCGGATTTAAGCGACTACATCGACTTGCAAGTAGTAGCAAGCAGATATGTAAGTGGAACGCCAGCAGTGATTTACAAGGCGGCAGACATTGCCAACTATAAATACCTTAAATTTGAGCCAGGCCCAGACACCACAATAACCAACTTGGATTTGACAAGTAAACTGACAGTTCCTGCAACCGGCGGCACACCAGCGACATCCATTACAGATAATCAGTATACTGGCACGATTACATGGAGTGACAATCCTACAAAATTCCTTGCTAGTAGGGTTTACACCGCAACCATAAATCTGACAGCAGAAGATGGATACACCTTTTCAGGAGTAGCTGAAAATGCTTTCTCTTATGATGGAGCAAGTAGTGTTACCAATAACATAGGCTCCGATCAAACATTGACTGTAACAATTATCTTCCCTCAAACAGAGGCGAGGACATTAGAAAAAATCGAAATTACTAGAGAAGCCACTAAAACAACATATTATTATGGGGAAATCTTCGACAAGACTGGTATGATAGTGAAAGCATCCTATGACGATGGCACAACAGATGAAAATTTTATGGACTACACGGTGGATAAGACAGAAGCACTCACTCTAAGTGATACCTTAATCACTCTAACAGCAAATGGCACAAGCATCAAAACTACTCAAGCTATTACTGTAGCAGAGCGACTATTCATTGCCACAGTAACAAACGGTACAGGCAGTGGGAGTTATGCCGAGGGTGCCACAGTTACGATTACGGCAAATGACAGAAGTGGCTATACATTTACAGGTTGGAGCAGTACGGACATAACCTTTACCAATGCAGGCGAAAAGACAACAAGCTTTACCATGCCTGCAAAAGCAGTAACCGTAACTGCAAATTATCGTCAAAATAGTTCTGGTGGAGGCTACAATGGTGGCGGATCTGGAAGTAGCCCTAGTAGTGGAAGTGGTTCTGGACAAGTAGAAAGTTCCACAGATGACAACTCAATCTCTATAATTGTCATTTTACCTACTATAGACAAGCCTAATGCTCCTACACAAGGTGTAATGAAACTTACAGGCACTCTTGACCAAGAGGGCAAGCTGGTCTTTGATTTAACAGATAAAAATGTGAATGATGCTTTTGAAAAAGCACTAGAGGATGCCAAGGCAAAGGGTTATGAACAAAATGGAATTAACCTTGTTTTAAATATAAGTACTGGAAATAAAAATGTAAGTGATTTTAGAGTCAATTTACCAAAAAAGGTACAAGATATGATTATTAGTAAGAAAGTTCTCAACACTATTGTAGTAGTGGATAATCCTGATATCAGAATTGGTATGGATTTGGATACTATAAAAGAAATCAATAAACAGGCAAATGCGGATGTAAACATTACTGCTAGACCTGGTGATAATAGCAAACTATCTGCTGAGGCCAAAGAGGTCATTGGTTCTCGTCCAGTATTTGATCTTCAGGTGAACTATGGCAATAATAAAGAGGTAGAGAGTTTTGGTACAGGTAGAGTTACAGTCAGCATCCCTTACACCTTGGGCGCAAATGAAAAGGCCGAAAATATAAAAGCAGTATATGTGGATAAATATGGCAAGGTAAACTGGATCACAAACTCAAGCTATGATAGTGTAGATAAAGTCCTCATTTTTAGCACCGATCATTTTTCCACCTATGCTATTGGCTACATGGAGGATAGGGTGGAATTCAAAGATATCACAGGTCACTGGGCAAAAGAAGACATAGACTATGTGGTGGAACTTGGATTGTTAGAAGGTACTTCAACTACTATCTTTAGTCCAAATGCTAATATGACAAGAGGAATGTTCGTCACTGTACTGGGACGACTAGCAAATATTGATGATAGCAACTTCCAAAATAGTAGCTATACAGATGTGGAAAGAGATGCTTATTATATGGGCTACATTGAGTGGGCAAGCAAAAATAACATTGTAAAGGGCATGGGCAATGGAAAGTTTGACCCAGATCAGTCTATCACTCGTGAGCAATTGGCAGTAATACTAATGAACTATGCCAAGAACAAGGGTTATGATGTAAGTGCCAAGGCTAATTTATCCAAATATGTAGATTCAGAGGATATTTCAAGCTGGGCATTAGATGCAATATCTTGGGCAAATGCAAGAGGCTTAATAGAAGGTAGTGGTGATAGCCTATTAGTAAGGAACAATGCCACAAGGGCTCAAGTAGCTGCTGTGCTCAATCGCTTTGTGGAAGAAATCATTAAATAGTAGTAATTATAACAAAACCTGCATTTTCTAAAAGTGCAGGTTTTGTTGTGTGCACAGCATGGGTATAAATAATAATCATTACATGATTTAAGAGTAATTAGAGAGGAGTGAATAGTATGAAGGATTTTCAAACATTCTTAGATAACATTGATGATTTAGATAAAAGGGAACGCATGGAAGGGATCCTAAATTATATTAAAAATCAATTTCCACAATTAAAAGAAGAATTAAAGTGGAATCAGCCTATGTTTACTGACCACGGAACTTTTATCATTGGTTTTAGCATTGCTAAAGGGCATATAGCTGTGGCTCCTGAAGCAGTAGTTATTAGATTATTTGAAAAGGAAATAGAGGAAGCAGGATATTCCCATACACAAGAACTATTTAGAATCAAATGGACAGATAAGGTGGATTTTGATTTATTAAGCAAAATAATTGCCCATAATATTGAGGATAAAAAAGATGTAACAAGTTTTTGGAGGCGATAGGCTATCGTATTCAAATTACGCATTATAACTAACTGGATTTTGAAAGGATTTGGCTGGGATGAGTAAACCACATGGTATAATTGTTTTTGGAGCAAACGGCAGTGGCAAATCAACTCTTGGGAGAGAGTTGGCTAATCTTCTAAATTTTAAGTATATGGATATTGAAGATTATCATTTTTATAAATCAAAAATTCCATATACTCTAGAGCGTTCCTAAGAGGATTGTTTGAATTTAATGCTTGCAGACATAGAAAAATACAATTCATTTGTCCTTTTTGCTTATTAAGTATTAATCATGATGATTGATTTTCTTAAGAATGTTTTATGGGAAGCAAATAAGCTATGCAGAAAGTAAATATTTAAAACATGACCATATTAAGAGAAAAAGAAAAGAGAAAATGAAATATGCATTAAACTATTTTATTTTTACTTAGTTATTATATATGCTAAACTGTGATAGTAACAAATAATAAAAACAGAAGGAGTGAAAAGAATGAGTACAGATCACGGTGAGATATTAATGCAAAAACCAATCAGTGAGTACGCTATATATATAAAAAACTTGATACCAGCCAACATACCTGAGACTTATGTTTTGAAACCCATGTTTGAAAACATTGCAAGCGAAGAAAACATACGAAACGGGATTATTGCGTTCAGGGATTTTCTATATTTATTTTGTGACCGCTTGATCTCAGACGGAGATTTATATGTCAAGCCAAAAAAAACGAAGAACCCTACAGACTATCTGTTTTTACATAATCTTAATCACCTGTTAATTGACATAGGTAATCATAGCAAACTGGCTGAAAGTGGCGATTCATTATTGGTAACTGAAATACCTTCATTTACTGCCCCAAAGCCTAAAATTCCTGTTTCTAAGCAAACTGAATGTTTGCGATTTTTAGCTCTCTGCGGTTTTGTTTTTACCGGCATTGACTTAGAAGCAAAGAAGCTTAATATCTCGGAAGCACAATTGTTAGAAGTATCATATCCGAATAATCCAATTCTGCTGACGGGATTAAAAGCTCTATCGATTGCAGATGTAGAACTGCGAACGAGAAGATATAGCAACGACGATAATCTCTTGAGGTGCGATTACAGGTTAATTAAGGCAGAAGATACGGACATGTTCGATGTTTTGAAAGATTTTTTACATCCCTTGCCCGAAAAACTTCAAAAGTTCGCCTTAGAATTACATCAGCGCTATATAGATATGGGAATGACTTGCGTAACACTCAACGACAACGCAGTTCATTTTGCTTATTCATATATAAAGAATAGCAAGCGAGATTTATCCACTCGGGATATATATCAGCAAAGGGTATGGGAGTTTTATTTATCTATGAAATATGGTTATTGTTTATTTGTAAGATCAAAGAAAACAGATAAATATGCGGATGTTATTGAAAATTTCCATTTATCTTTACAAGAAAAGATTGCACAGGGATATGGTTGTGACAGAAAGTTGCGTAATGAACGATGTCAGGGCGGTTGTCAGGGGATTCGTATACCTTTGGATGACTCAATACTTGAAATTAAACGAGATATTGAGATATGGCTTGATAATGAGCTGCCGTCTTCACTAAGAAGCTAAGCACTTCCCGTATGATTGTCAAAAAAGTATTTGAGTTAGAAAATTTATATTTTAAATTGTAATGAACAAAGCCCTCAAATAAATATTAATTGAGGGCTTTGTTGCTTACAGTTTTGATCCATAAAGTATTGATTATTTTAGTAAGAATCAGGTATCGAATTATTAAGATAATTCTTGCCAAGATATGGTAAGCAATGTAATATTAGATTATGTTAAAAAATGGATGGACGATAGAAAAAATGATAATTGCTAGAGGATAGAGTTATAAAAAGAAGCAATTATGTTTATTGTCTAAATAAAAATAAATATATAGGAGAGTTTTTTATGGAACTAAGTTTAATTATAGGTGTTGTATCAATAGTTTCGATTTTAGTAAGTTGCATACTGAATCAAATATTTAAGGAAAAAAGATATATTAAGTATATTCCTGTAATTATAATGTTTCCTTTTATGTTATAAAATTTCTTTACCATGTACAGTGCACCATCTGGAAACTTTGATGGATTAGTAAGATTTGTAATGGGTTTATTATTGTTATCTGCAAGTATATCTTCTCTTATATGCGCAATTGCCTTTGATATTTATCACAAAAAAAGAATTAGAAATAGTTAAATTTGATATTTTTTAATGGAAAAATGCTCAATAAAGTCTATGTATAAGGGGACATTGTTTAGAACAATAGCAACTCGAGTGGCTTCTAGGAGATAAAAAAAGATGAGACTGGGTTTTTTAGGGGAGTGATATGTGGTGAAGAAAATATTGTTAGGTATAGTAATCTGTATTTTTTTTCTAGTTGTAGGGATTTTGATATCAATTCCATTAGTCAATAATTATGAAGCATCACTCGTTAGTAAGGAGTTAGCAAAAATCCCTTTGCCTCCCGAAACACAATTTGTAGAAGCAGTTTATAAAGCTGGTAAATTGGTTGGAAATGGTAACGGTATGCAATATTTTGGTGCTATATTAATCAAGTCGGAACTTCCACTTTATGAGATAGATGAGTATTACTTGCAATATAGAAAAAATGACTGGAGTTATATTGTTGAAAAGCAAAGTGGCAGTGAGATTAAAGAAGTTGAGCATGGGAAACTTGAATTCAATGAGATACATGATGTAAATATCATCGACACATATTACATTGTATACTCATGGGGAGAATCAGATTTCCCTTTAGCAGACCTCGACATCAGAGGGCATTAATTATGATAGGCTATTGGAATATGCTGAAGTGGGTCTAAATATATTTTTAAATTACCCTTGACTCGGACACCGTGTAACGGTTTATATTAATATCAAGGAAATAGAAAGGGAAAAAATCATGGAATTAAAAACTATAAGACAAGTTTCATTGGATTACGGTATTTCGAGAAGAATGTTATGTTATTATGAAGAAATCGGGTTGATTAAAAGCAATCGGACAACCTTCCCATGTATATGAAATGTGGGTATCTATTCCCGATGACATGGGACTTCCAGGACTGGCGTTTATTAAAAGAATAGGTTAACGCAAGCGATAAATATGATAATGACTGGGATTCACCACGCTGGACATCGCTGGAAACAGTTGCGGTGAAAGGATTTGAAGCAACATTGATTTTTTATAATTATGTACAAAAAGGCGGTAAAATGGAAGATTTACAGCTTGATTTATTGTTTCCGATTAAAGAGAAGAGTTAAGAATAAGTTCTAAGGGTAAGAAGAATTACATATTACAAAGAAGGAAGTGCTTAAATGGAAGATATTAAAATCGGCTCATTATTATCATTCGGTGGTTATAATTGGCGTGTTCTTGACATGCAAAACAATACGGCTTTGATTATAACAGAAGAAATTATAGAACATCGTTCTTACCATGATGCTTATAAAGATATAACATGGGCTGACTGCGCCTTAAGAAAATATCTTAATGGTGAATTTTATGACAATTTCAATACAGCTGATAAATCAAGGATAATTCCGGTAATAAATAAAAATCCTGATAATCAGTGGTATGGTTCTAAAGGCGGAGCAGATACTGAAGACAGCATATTTTTATTAAGTATTGAGGAAGTCTGCAAATATTTCGGTGATAGCAGTTCAAACCTGTATAACCGTGGCAAGAATCAAAGATATTGGTTTCAAAGAAAAGACGAAAACAACAGTAAGCGAATAGCAAGAATTCAGGGTAAGGAAGGAGCTTGGTGGTGGTGGCTTAGATCGCCCGGCCGAGTTAATGTAAAAGCCGTGTACATCTTCGGGACTGACGGTAATATAGGTATCCAAGGCAACAATATTTTGAAAGGCAACATCAGCGATGGCAAATGTACAGGCGGCGTTCGTCCCGCTTTGTGGCTAAGGTTGGAATTGTAAACCTTGGGCATGTTTTAATTGGTTTGACTATGGTTACAGCATAAAAAAACTGAAAGGGGAAATTTAAAAATGAGCAAATACGAAAATGCGATGAAACTTATGGAGGAACTTTGTGGAAATGATAAAGAGGAAGTTATTGCACTTGCGACAATATCATTATCCCCCAATGCTGCCGGCAATCCTCGCCCTGCTGTCCGTATGGTTTGTGCCTATTATGAAGATGGCATATTTTATGTTTCTACGGATGCGAAAAAAAATAAAATGCTACAAATTGATAATAACAGCGAGGTTTCTGTCGCTGGGTTAGGTTGGTACACTTTCCAGGGAAGGGCTGAAAATCTTGGTTGGGTTAAGGACGAGAAGAATGCAGAAATCAGAGCTAAATTTAAAAAAATCTTTGACTGGTTTGATGAAGTTGGCGATGAGGACAATCCGAACTCAATCGTTCTGCGTATCACGCTCACAGAAGGTATGATTATTGACAACTCAGAAAAATACGGTGAAAAGCAGTATGAAATTGATTTTATCAACAAAACAGCAAAGTAAAAATAAAATATTACTTATAATTTGACTGCTATAAAAGCATCAAAACATGCGAGATTTTGAAAGGAATTGGGTTGAAATGAGTAAGCCACATGGTATAATTGTTTTTGGAGCAAACGGCAGCGGAAAATCAACTCTTGGACGAGAGTTGGCTAGTGTTTTGAATTTTAAATATATGGATATTGAAGATTATCATTTTCATAAATCAGAAATTCCATATACTCTAGAGCGTTCCCAAGAGGATTGTTTGAATTTAATGCTTGCAGACATAAAAAAATACAATTCCTTTGTCCTTTCTGCTGTTACTGGAGATTTCGGTGAAAAAATATCTTCAATGTATGTTCTTGCAGTACTTATGTCAGCACCGGTTGAAACTCGTATGGACCACATTGGACAACGAGAGTCTGAAAAGCATGGAGAACGCATTCAAAAAGGCGGTGATATGTATGAACAACACTTCAAGTTCGTTAATTTCGCTCGCTTTCGCAATTTATCAAGTATTGATAAATGGACAGAAAGCCTTAATTGTCCTATCATATGTGTAGATGGTACAAAAGATTACAGGCAAACAGCCGTGGATATAGCAAATCAATTCCAAAAAATATAAGATAAAATAATAGACAATAACAAACAAGGCATCTACGGCCATGTCGTAGATGCCTTGTTTGTTATGGAAAAAATTGGATCAGGTTGTATTAACTGGAGATAATTGGTATAATTACATCACTGTAAACTAATAAAGGAGCTAGATTTATACCAGATACATTATGGACAAGTTACTATTATAATTATAGGGGGACAATGAACTATGAACGCATTTATTGATTATGGAGTTAGGAAATTAAATCTAGATAATTATACTGCTGTAGAAATTTTTCGAGAAGCATGGCAAAGTTTTGACCCATCTAACAGACCGCAATTTTATGCTACATATGATGGTTTGTTATCAATCATTGATCCAAATAATAAAGGCATGGACCTTTGGTTTCTAATTATGATAGATAGGTTCCATGATATTCCTGATGGAGAGCAGTTATATAACAAGTTATCACAAAGATTGCCTTCATTTCAACATTATGTTTCTCTTAATGATTCATTTCAACAGTTTTTAAGAGATTATAACTATATTTAATAATTCTATAAGAAAAGAAGGAAAGGATGATGGAAAGTGGCAAATATTTTTTACATTAATTATTCTGATAATAAATGTCTATATAGTCTTAATATAGAATCAAAACAAAATAAAAAATTAAGCATTTATCCTAGTGAAGTGTTAGTAATGGAGTATCCATGGATATATTTTACCTATCCAAACAACTCCTACGGTAATTATTATAGTATTATTAGAAAAAATGTTTTAACAGACAAGGAGCAAGTAATTTGGGAAAATGAATTTTATCATTACCAAATTGATAAAGAATATATCTACATAGTTGGTAAGGGTGGGTCGACTCATGTTATTATGAAAGATGGTACATATTGTGTAGAATTTAAGAATCAAGTAGACAGCTTAAATTATTATAATGATGCTATTTATTATAGAGATATAAGTTCAAGAGAAAGTACAGATATATATTGCTGGAATGCAAAGAATGGGACAGAAAAACTGATATTAAAAAATGTTTTGAGATATACAATCAATGATTCCTATATTATTTATGTAAAAGGAGAAGATAATTCTATTTATAAATACTGTCTTAATACTCAAAAATCTACTTTATTAGTTTCTATAGAGCTTGATGGTAGAGTAGACTTATCTATTGTAAATAATAATCTCTACTATAAAATTAATAATCAATTATATTCAGTTGATATTGATCAAGAAGAAAGAAGAATAGTATGCGATCTTAGTACAATTGTCAAAAAATCCGCTGGGATAGATTTCAATATATATAGGGTAACTGATGGATGGATTTACTATAATATGATTGTTATTACAGAATGGGGAGTAAGCGATAATGAGTATTTCTGTATAGGAAGAATGAAAGTAGATGGAAGCAAAAATGAAACTTTCTATGATGCAGTCCAAACAAGAAGGAGAGTAGTATGGTTTAAAAACAATGTTATTTTTGTGGATGCAAATGATGGGAAATTGTATAAGTGTGAATTTAATGATTTAGGATATAAAGTATCTATGATTTGTAGTGATAATATTGCTGAATTTGATATTGAAAAAGCAAGTGGAAGTATTGTCTATTCCGCATCAGAAAATGATTTTTCTATATGTATAATGAATTTAGATGGTACAAATAAGAGAGAACTCACTAAGCAAAAAACAGATAATTTTATTGTTCCATAAACTTTAAAATAGTTAGAACGCATTCTTTAATGATGCTTTTAATAGATCTGATGCTACGATGTACAAATCAATTTCACAAAAAATAAAAAAGATATCATAATAGACCAAAACAAGCAAGGCACATATGGCCATGTCGTAGAATGACTTGCTTGTTTTTTTGTTATGCCTTATTTATTTTTTCCTCATATGGTAGTATGTGGAATAGCCTTGTGATAAAATGTAATTGAATCACTTAGGATGGCCTTGTAATGAAGATTATATAAAAATATATCGGAGGAAAAAATGGAAAGCTATAAACAGGGGAAAAAGAAAACAAAAAAAGTTATCTTAATAATAGTTTTGGCTGTTGTTGTTGGGTTCGGTGGATATTGTATTTATGGTTCATACAAAATTAATCAGTTATCAACTATGACATTTAAGGATATGCTTACTTATACAACCGAAGATAATAAAGATGCAATTATAACCGTGGGAATTATACAGAATGACAAAATGACATACGATGTTTATGGTGAGAATGGAATTAAATTATCCCCAGTAGAACATACTTATGAAATTGGATCTATTACAAAAACATTTACCACATCATTGATGTGCAAAGCTGTTAGCGAAGGGAGAGCCAGCTTTGATGATCAAATTGATAAATACTTGAGTCTTCAGGAGAAAGACTATTATCCAACAATTGGCAAGCTATTGACCCATACATCTGGATATAAGGGACATTATTTCGAAAAGCCTATGATTTCCAATTTTCTACAGAAACAAAATGACTTCAATGGTATATCTGAAGAAATGCTCATAGAAAGACTAGGAAAAATCAACCTCAACGACTCTGATTATTCATATAAGTATTCTAATTTTGGGATGGCAACTTTAGGCGTGGTGCTGGAGCGAATATATAATAAAGACTATACACCATTGATAAATGATTATATTTCAGAAGATTTAGGTCTAAAAAACACAAGAATTTCAGGTGGATCTGGGGATTTAGGGAACTACTGGAAATGGTCAAAGTCAGATGCATATATGCCTGCTGGTGCACTATTATCGAATATTACTGATATGATGAAATATTTGAAAATAAATATGGAT
The DNA here is from genome assembly GCF_031460495.1 of Tissierella sp. Lineage (NCBI taxonomy): Bacteria > Bacillati > Bacillota > Tissierellia > Tissierellales > Tissierellaceae > Tissierella > Tissierella sp. Next base: position 275,218 of record NZ_JAVKTS010000001.1, read on the forward strand.
GAAAAACCAGAATATTTGTCTATGTCACATGAAGTATTAGCTGAAGTAAAGGCTACGACTGGAACATATGGAAAAATGGGAATACATATAGATGCTGTTGGTGCTGGCTGGATGATTGATGATAAAAATAATATTATTTGGCATAATGGCGCAACGGGAAATTACAACACCTATATTGGATTCGATATAGAAAATCAAATTGGAGTAGTTATATTATCAAATTTGTCGCCAGATTATAGAATTCCTGCAACTATCATGGGAATTGAAGTTCTGACATCTTTACAGAAGTGATTATTTATTCTTACAAAGTATTTCCTAAAGTTGAAATAAATTAGCCTTAACTAAACTATTGCGAATTTTAGGACCTATATATGCCGAGATTGCTATTTTAATCAGGTCCCCAGGTATGAAAGGAATAACACCTGCAGCAAGAGCTGTCTTAGCTGATATATTTGCTTGATATGCTAACCATGCAGTGCCAAATATGTAGCAAACAGCTGTACCTAGGATCATACCTACAATACATAAATACCATTTATCAAAAAACTTATCAATAAAAAATCCAGCTATAAGTGCCATAAAAACAAAACCTATAAGATAACCGCCTGTTGGCCCCAAAAGTTTAGATGGGCCACTGGTGAAGCCCGAGAATACTGGGACACCAGCAAAACCAACCAATAAATATATGATTAAGCTTAGAGTTCCCTTTTTCATTCCTAGGGTGTATAGTGTAATGTAAATTGCAAGGATTGTAAATGAGATTGGCACCAAACCAATAGGTATGGATAAAGGCCCTAGTATACATATTACTGCAGCCATAAGTCCTATGCTTGCCATTTGATAAACCTTTGATTTGTTTGCAGAATTACTATTTCCCATAATTATTTCCCTCCATGTGAATAATCTAATTGTCTTAGTATGAGCTTTATTAATTCAAGATTGTATGTAATTAATCATAATACATATTTAAATATACCTTATCCAAAAAGCATTGTCAACCAAAAATAAATAATAGGTTGACAATGCTTTTGCTTTATATATTCTTTTTAATATTTACTTCTTTAATTAAGTAAAAACTATGATAAAATAGCTATAAGATATATATTGGAGTGTGTATACATGAAAAGAAAAATTTTAGAATTGTTAAAGAGCAATGATGGATTCATATCGGGTCAAAGAATTTCTGAAGAGTGTGAAGTAAGTAGAACTTCCATTTGGAAATATATTAATTCCTTAAAAGAAGATGGCTATGAGATAGAATCAGTTTCTAGAAAGGGATACAAATTAATTTCCTGCCCTGATTTGCTTACATATGAGGAAGCAAAAAAATATTTAGATACTAAATATTTAGGGAATGAAATAATTCATTTTGAATCCATAGATTCTACCAATAATTATGCTAAAAATATTGCAATGGATAAAGCTGAAGGTACTGTTATAACTGCAGAACAACAAATCTCAGGCAAAGGTCGTCTAGGAAGAAATTGGACATCTCCATCAAGAAAAGGTATATATTTATCTCTTATCTTAAAACCAAATCTTGAACCAAATAAAGTAGCTAAGTTAACCTTAATAGGGGCTGCAGCAGTCCATTTGGCTTTAAATGAAATGAATATAGATTCCAAGATAAAATGGCCTAACGATATAGTTATAAGTGGAAAAAAGCTATGTGGTATCCTTACTGAAATGAGCTGCGAATTAAATAAGATAAATTACATAGTCATTGGAATAGGCATCAATGCTAACTTAGATGAAGATGATTTTACTGATGATTTGAAAGATAAGGCAACATCATTAAAAATATTTACAGGTGAAAAGATAGAACGCAACAAACTACTTGCATTGGTTTTAAATCATTTTGAAAAACTTTATGACTCCTTTAAAGAAGATTTCAATTTATTAGAAGCTATTGAAATATGCAGAAAACACTCTGCCTTGATTGGAAAAGAAGTTCAGATAATCAAAGATGGTGGTATTAAGATAGGTAAAGCTATTGACTTAAATGATGAAGGAGAACTTATAGTAGAATTTGAAGATGGTATAGAAAATATATATTCTGGGGAAGTATCAGTAAGAGGCTTAAATAATTATATTTAAGCCTCTTAAACATTTTCTAACTACAAGGCCCAGGCAGGTCTTTTTAGTGTTTCAACATTTTCTCCGATGCTTTCTGCAGGGAAGCCTTCTATGATTTGGTTATCATCAAAAACACTTCTTTGCTTAACTAAGCTTCCAGACTTAACCAGGGTATTGTTGCCTAATTTGCTATAGTCACAAACTATTGAACCTGATTCTATTATGCTGTTTGAACCAATATTTGTGCCATGAATTATACAGCTAGGACCAATAGTTACATTATCACCAATGACCAATTCATTATCAGGCAATAAATGCAAGACAGAATTTTCCAGTATTTGAACATTGTCACCAATCTTTACTGGACCATGTGAGTTTCCGACTATTCTTACACCAGAAGCAATTACAGAATTCTTTCCTATTATAACATCTCCTGTGACTTCAGCTGAATCATATATAATAGCAGATTCAGATACTACAGGATACTTTGTACCATATTCATATAATTTCCCCATTTTTTCACCTTCCTTTGCTTGCTTATTGATTATATTTTCTACATATGTGCTTATTGAAATATCCTTGTTTCTCATTCTTGATATCATATTTTTATCTTCCACAGTCAGACTCCTTATTATTCTGCCTGGTCTTCCTACTACTACAGATCCATCAGGAATAACACATCCCTCTGGAATTATTGTTCCTTCTCCAAATATACACATATTTCCGATTTTTGAGTTTGGAAGAAAAATAACTCCATTTCCTATTTCACATAAATCACCAATTTCTGCTCCAATAGCAATACATTTATGGCCAAAAATAGTCTTGCTCCCTACTTTTAAGGGGTGTTCAGGGCTACCAATAAGTACAGAATTTTCAAGAACCCAGGATGAATTTCCAATGGTCAAGGAATCATCAATTGAACGGAGAACTGAGCCCTGTGCAATATAAACATTATCTCCCAGTCTTAACTTACCAATTAATCTTGCTGAATCATCAATTCTCAAATTTGACATGACTTACCTCCTTTAATATTTAATTTTTATCATTATATTTTGCTTTGAATTGATTTTGCCTCATATGATTCTCTACTTGCGAATCCATATCTTTTCCCAATTTTCAGCGGTTTTCTTAACATCTTATGGGTAATAATATTATAGCATAAGAAAAAATAAAATAGTTTTTTTAAATTTTGATGTAGGTCAATTTTATTTATTTAAATCCTTGCTATAATAAGACCATAGAAGTTAAGAGAAAATAAAAAAGAAAGAGGAGATAATATGAAATCAACATTTAATCAAGTTAATGAAGGTAATTTTAAAAAGTTAAAGCTTTATGTACCAGTTGTAGCACGAGTTCATGGAGGAAGTCACCCAGAGTTTCATGAAGTACACAAACTATATGACACAATCATAGAGAAAACAAAAGAAGCAGGAGCAGAAAAACCTGAACTAAATGAAGAGTTTGCAAAATTACGTGAGATTACAGATAACTATACAGTTCCAGGTGATGTATGCGAAAGTTATGAAGCAGTATACAATATGTTATCTGAAGTAGATAAATCATATCAAGCTTAAAGAGAATTTTTTTATAAGTTTACTTGAATTGATTCGAAGTCAATTTCGAATCAATTCAAGATACTTAAACAGGATATACTAAAATAATATAATGAAAAAATATAAAAAAATATATGGGAATAGAGTAATTGGAATAGAGAGGAGAGTAAATATGCAAAAATTTATACTAGGCAGAAAAAACCATATAACAGTAGTTAGTGCAATCTTAATTGCAATAGCATTTATTAGTGAATTAGGTTTTCATAATGAAGTAATATTTACTTGGACCTTGGTTATTGCTTCAATATTAGGTGTTGCACCTATAGCAATCCAAGCATATCAAGCATTAAGAGTAAAAGTTGTCAGTATCGATGTTTTAGTTACAATCGCCGTTTTAGGTGCATTTTTCATTAAAAACTTTGAAGAATCAGCCATAGTAACATTCTTGTTCTTATTCGGAGCTTATCTAGAGCAACGTACACTAAACAAAACCCGTTCCGCAATAAAAGAATTAACTGAAATGGCACCAGAAAGTGCTTTGAAACAAATGGAAAATGGAGAATTTGAAGAAGTAGAAGTAGATGATGTAGATGTAGGAGATATATTACTAGTTAAAACAGGTGCAAAGGTTCCTGTAGATGGAACAGTATTAACAGGGGAAGGCAGTATCAATGAAGCAAGTATAACAGGGGAATCAATACCAGTAAGTAAAGAAAAAGGATCAAATGTATTTGCAGGAACAATCTTAGATAATGGAACAATACAAATAGTAGCAGACAAAGTAGGAGAAGACACAACATTTGGTAAAATTATAGAATTAGTAGAAGAAGCTCAAGATTCCAAATCAGAAGCAGAAAGATTTATAGATAGATTTTCAAAATGGTATACACCAGCAGTTCTAGTTTTATCATTTATAGTATGGATATTCTCAAAAGATGTAGAACTAGCAATTACTATATTAGTACTAGGTTGCCCAGGAGCATTGGTAATAGGTGTACCAGTATCAAATGTAGCAGGTATAGGAAACGGAGCGCGTCATGGAGTTCTATTAAAAGGTAGTGAAGTAATAAGTGATTTCAGTAGACTAGACACAATGGTATTTGATAAAACAGGTACCTTAACAGTAGGAAACCCATCAGTAGCAGAAAAGCTATACTATGGAGAAAATATAGAAGAAACATTAGGATATCTAGCAAGTATAGAAAGAGAATCAGATCATCCATTAGCAAAAGCAGTATTAGTAGAAATAGGAGAAACAGAGTTTTCGGAAGTAACAGATACAGAAGTAGTAAAAGGCGGAGGAATAGTAGCAAGAGTAAACAATCGTAGAGTAGCAGTAGGAAATGTAGCCTTAATGGAAAAAGAAAATGTAAAATTAGACGAAAAGGCAAAAGAAGACATAGCACGCTTTGAAAAGGCAGGAAACTCACTAGTAATAACATCAGTAGATGGAGAACTAAAAGTATTAATGGGAGTAAGAGACCAGATTCGCCCAGGAGTAAAAGAAGATCTACAAAGATTAAAGAAATTAGGAGTAAAAAACCTAGTAATGCTATCAGGGGACAACCAAGGAACAGTAGATGTAGTAAGTAAAGAACTAGGCTTAACTGAAGCCCATGGAAATATGTTACCAGAGCATAAATCAGAATATGTAAAAATGTTAATCGAAGAAAAAGGTCAAATCGTAGCATTTGTAGGAGACGGGGTAAATGATAGTCCATCATTAGCCTTAGCAAATATAGGAATAGCAATGGGAAGTGGAACAGATGTAGCAATAGAAACCTCAGATGTAGTATTGATGAATTCAGACTTTAGTCGCTTGCCACATGCCTTAGGTCTAACAAAAGCAACAGCTAACAACATGCGCCAAAATATCTTTATCGCAATAGGGGTAGTATTAGTCCTATTAGCCAGCGTATTCTTCAGTGATTGGATGAACATGTCTATAGGTATGTTAGTACATGAAGGAAGTATATTAGTAGTAATATTAAACGGCATGAGGCTTCTTCGTTACAAATTAAAATATTAGAAAAATATATAATAATAAATAAACATATAAAATGAAATTTTGATTTAGGTCAAATTAAAACAAAGGATAATGGTATATAATATAAATAACAAGAAAAACAAAGGAGAGATGAAAATGCAAAAAGCAACTATACAATTAGAAACTTTAACATGTCCATCATGTATGCTAAAGATAGAAGCTGCCGTAAAGACTTTAGATGGTATAGACAAAGAAAGCTTAAATGTATCATTTAACTCAAGTAAAGTAAAATTAAACTTTGATGATGAAAAAGTATCAATAACAGATATCGAAAATGCTATCGATAAAGTAGGATATGAAGTTAAAAAATCTCAAGTAAAAGCATTATAAGAAAAAACTGACCCTCATGATCTAGAACAACATTCTAGCCATGAGGGTCAGTTTTTATTATTAATTATCATAATATAAATAATGCTATACTTTAATCATTGATAGAATATTTACAAAAAGAGAGAAAAAAGAAAGATTATACTATATAATAGAATGAAACAATAGGGGTTTGAGGGATAGCAAGGCAAAAGTTCTTATTAAATAAAAAGGGGAAATGGCTATGACAAATATTGAAACAGAGAGATTTGAAAAAGTCTTTAGTAAATTTACAAATTCAAAGAAAATCAAGGAAGGAATCTTGCTGATAGAAAACACAAATGGAGAGTTCTCATTTTCCAAAGGATATGGTGGAAAGGAATTAAATACACCATTGCTTATGGCAAGTATTACGAAGTTATTTACAACTACTTGTATTTTAATATTATTGGAACAACAGAAATTATCCTTAAATGATAAAATAACTAAATATTTTGATGTAAATATTCTAGATGGAATTCATATATTCAATGGCAAGGACTACTCTTTGGAATTAACAATATCTGATTTACTGTTTCAAACCAGTGGTCTACCTGATGTGTATTTAGAAGGGGAAGGCAATATAAAGGATCAAGTCATTCAAGAGGATTTTTATATCACTTTCTGCGACATGATAGATTTGGTTAAGAATTTAAAACCTCATTTTCCACCAAGAAAGAAAGGAAGAGCTTATTATGCGGACATTAACTTTGATATACTGGGTGGAATAATTGAAAAGGCAAGTGGTTTCAAACTATCACAAGCATACAAAAACTTTATTTTTGAACCCCTTGGGCTGTCCAATACATATCTTCCAGAAAATGAAAATGATAGGATACCTCAAATCTATTATAAGGATCAATTAATCCACCGTCCTAAGCTTGTGACTAGCTGTGGTGCCAGTGGAGGATGTATCACTAATGCTCATGAACTAATGATATTTATAAAAGCTTTTTTTGGAGGGAAATTGTTTAATAAAGATATTTTAAGTAGCTTATCAATCTATAACAAACTGCAAGCTTCAATGGGGCCGATTTATTATGGTGGGGGATATATGCAAATTCCATTAGATGGAATCATCAATCTTTTTATGGGAAAAGGTGAACTCATTGGTCATTCTGGATCAACAGGTTCATTTGCTTTTTATTATCCTATAAAAGATTTATTTTTCGTAGGAGATATTAACCAGATGGCTGATCCGGCTCTTCCTATTAGATTATCAATGCAACTAGCCATGGCAGCAAAACAACTTTTTTAGAAGAGAATTAGAAGCTGATATAGAATTTGAAGAGGCAAGTTTATTTAAGGTAGATTATGTGCTGCTGGCAACAGATGATATGAAGCTTTAGGAAAAACTTTTAGAAAATAAATTGATGGGTATAAAATAGAAGGAAAATTTTTGACTCAGAAACAAACAGAATGAGAAAAGAACAGACATAAAATTAACCTTATGAAGAAGTAAAAAACATAAAAAGAGGGATCTTATGAATTTAATCAATAAAAATAAATTTAGAATAATTACAATCATGGTATCTTTTATAATCTGTTTAATGGTGATATATCTCCATCTTTTATCCCATGAGATGACTCAAAAAATATATTTAGAGCAAACTGAAACGACTATTATAAATTTGAAAAAAGATTTTCTTAAAGATACAGTAAATAATGTTTTTTTAGAAATAGACACATTAAGAGAAACTAAATATAACAATTATAAGAAAAATACAGATTCTAGACTAAGACGATTTCAAGAAAAGTTGGATTTAATCGATGAAGAATTTATAAAGTTTTTCATCGATAATTTCAATAATGATCTAAATCCTAATATGTGGGCAGCCTTTTTATGGAATAATAAAACGGGGGAAATCCTGTATGGTTCTTCAGATTTACATATTGTTACTATAGACAGTACTGTAAATAACTTAAAATCCTTACTGTCTTCTTATGTTGTAATTGAAAAAGGAAATATTGAAGGCATCTTTGGGGTTAGCAAGTCATACATAGATGAGATTGTAAAAAAAGAAATTGGAGATATAATAAGAAATAGGAAATTTGCTAATGATTCCTACATATGGGTGAATGAAGTTATTAAATATGAAGGTGGAAAAAATTATGCTATTAGAAAAGTTCACCCAAATCTAAGAGACACAGAGGGAACTTATTTATCTACAGATATGGAAGATATTAAAGGTAACTTGCCTTATCTGGAAGAATTAGAGGGCGTAAAGAAAAATGGGGAGATATTTTCAACTTATTATTTTAAGAAGTTAGATAGTTCTACCATATCAGAGAAGATTACTTATGCAAAACTATATAAGGATTATGATTGGATAATAGCCATGGGAGTTCATTTAGATGATATTGATGCTTATGCAGAAAAAATAAACATTGCAGTATATTCTTTATCTAGTGAATCTATCATACGGTTATTAAGGTATATCTTTGCAGTTTTATTATTTGGATTTACAATACTTTATTTTGTAGAGAAGAATCACATATCAACTTCAACTAGATCATTACAAAAAGAAATTAACTTAGATGCACTGACTAAGGCATGTAGTAGAATATATGGAGAAAAGAATCTAAGTGCTTTTTTTAAGCAATACAGGATAGAAGGAGAAAATCCAGCCATTATGTTGTTTGATATTGATGATTTTAAACATATAAATGATAATTATGGTCATGAAGTAGGAGATATTGTCCTTATAGAAATTGTCAGGATAGTAAATCATATTATAAGAAGTTCTGATCAATTGATTCGTTGGGGCGGAGATGAATTTGTAGGCATATTCCCAGGCTTAAGAGAAGAGCATATACTGGAATTCGGCGAAAAATTATTAGGTGGAATTTCTTCATTAAGAATTCCAATAGGAAATGAGACTATTAGTATAACCATTTCCATAGGTTTTTCCTACTTTAAAGATACTGATAATAATTATAAAGATGCTTTAAAAAGGTCAGATGCTGCAATGTACAAATCAAAACAACAAGGGAAAGACACAGTGAACATATTATTGTAAAATTAAACATATTAAACAGATAATTAAAGGGGGATTATCAACATATGGTAATAGGATACGCATGTAAGCTTGTTGGGGTTTCAAACACTGATATGAAAAGTTGCTTGCTTAAGAATGCCAGAGGTGAAAAGTTGAAAGAGTTAATAAAACACAATATCATTTCACTCAACAACATTATAGATTATAATATTGAAAATAATATACATTTGTTTCGGATAAGCTCTGACTTTGTACCATTTGGCTCTAGCGAAATTAACAAGCTAAAGTGGTGGGAAATTTTCAAAGACGAGCTGCAAGATATAGGCAACAAGATAAAAAGTAGCGGTATGAGAATTTCTCTTCATCCCGGGCAATATACAGTTTTAAATTCTAACAGCAAGGAAGTGGTAGCAAGAGCTGTTGATGATTTGAATTACCATACCAGAATACTTGATAGTTTAGGTCTCAACCAAGAACATAAAGTCATCCTTCATATTGGTGGTGGATATGATAACAAAAAGCTATCTATGGAACGCTTCATGGTTAACTATGATCACCTTGATGATAAGGTTAAAAATAGACTTATAATAGAAAATGATGACAAGATATACAATATCGAAGAGGTTCTAGAAATTGGTATTAGAAAAAGTATACCTGTGGTTTTTGACAATTTACATAACAAAACAAACCCTTCATGCCAAGCACAAAGCGAAAAATATTGGATTGAAGAAAGCAAAAAAACTTGGAAAAATGAAGATGGAAATCAAAAGATTCATTATTCACAGCAGGCTGAAAATAAAAAGAAAGGATCACATTCGGAATATATAAGCATAAATGAGTTCATGGATTTTTATAAAATACTCAACAGGCGTGACATAGACATTATGCTTGAGGTAAAGGATAAAAATTTGTCCTGTATTAAATGCATCAATTGCACAACATCTGATTTGCATATCAACAAGCTTGAAAAGGAATGGAGTAGGTATAAATATACCATACTGGAGCGTTCGCACTTAGATTATTTAGAAGTAAGAAGTTTTTTAAAAAACAAAGATAAGTTTTCAGCAACTACATTTTATAATATTTTAGAAAATGGCCTTAATTGTGAGGGCGATAAAGGAAGCTTTGAAAATGCAGCAATGCATGTTTGGGGGTATTTTAAACAAAGTGCTACAGGAAAAGAGAAAGAAAATTTCTTTAAGCAATTGGAGAAATATAAACAAGATGAAGCTAGTATAAAAACAGTTAAGAGATTCTTAAAAAAGTTGGCTGAAAAATATGAAGAAGATTATCTTTTAAATTCGTATTATTTTACACTAGCTCTTTAGCAACATGTTGAATTGCACTGATTTTGGCTAATATTGTAGACACGATTTTACAAATACTATAAAATATGGAGATTAAACAGATTAAAAATAGGTGTATTCAGGAGATGATTTCATGCTAAGTGAGTATTCATTTGATCAGGCGATATCGGGACGACTTTTTAATGCCTTAAGGGAACATGTTGTGCGTTCAAGAACTACTATTACTGCAGTTTTTCTTGGTATTTATGATGAGACCATATTCAATACAGGTGAGATTTTAGATATAGAGAAAAAACTAATGGATTTTTTGGAAACTAAAATAAGAAAGACAGATTTCATTTTCAAACTATCAAATCAATCTCAATGGTTTATCATATTATCTCAAAGTGGTGAAAAAGAGGCGACTGCATTTTTACAACGACTCTATTCAGATATAAAAAACCATGGTATACCTTTATTAGAAAACAAAGAAATATCATTTTCCTCAAGTGTTGCAGAAATAGGCAATAATGATGGAGCTTTTGAGGAACTGCTTAAGGATGGAAATGGCTTTTTAAATCATAGCTTAGCTAAGGGACCTTGGCAAATTGAATATATTACAGCCTATAAGAAAAGACCAATGGAAAAGGTTAGGGTTAGTATCTTAGAAGAAAATGAAATTTTTAGAAATGTCCTTCATACTACTCTTGAGAATTTATCTATTGAAGATTTTGAAATAGATATAAGAGATTTTCAAGATGGTTATGAATTTCTTCAATCTGATTGGTATATTTCTAGTCATACGCACATTATAATCATGAATGATATATTGCCTAGGCAAAATGGATTAGAAGTATTGCATAAGATTCGAATGTTGCCAAATAGCAAAAGATTTATTGTTTATATGATGACAAAAAGAAACTCTGAAGAAGATATGATATACGCTTATGAAAGTGGTGTGGATAATTACTTGATTAAGCCTTTTAATTTACGCTTGTTTGAAGTACAAGTAAAAAGGACATTTAAAAGGTTGTGGACATAATGAATATATCTATTGATTTCTTACTTAAAGGTATTACTATACTTTCTTTAATACTTATATTTTTAAGTATTTATTTAGCATTTAAGCGAAGCAGAGAAATTGCAATGAATAAGGGAATAAAGTTATATATACAAAATAAACAAGATAAGTGGTGTGAGTATTTCACTAATGAATTTCCTTTATCTGCTGAACTCATCCCAAGAAATGAAATTGAGATTAAAGCCATAGAAGAAATTTTTCTTTCTTATATACAAAATCTATCTAATGTAGGGATTAAAAAAAGAATTCAGGATTTTTCTAATGAATATCTGAATCAATATTACAAAAGACTTCTTCATAGCAAGAGGTGGAGCTTAAGAATGAATGCCATGTATAGAATTATAGATTTCCAAATAGACAGTTTAGAAGATGAATGCAAGAAAATGGGGGAGAGGAAATTATCGCAGGATGAGCGCTTTCAATTGCTAGTAATCCACTCTAATTTTAGTGCAGATACCTTTTTAAAAGAATTTGTCACCCTATCCATAAGGTTCTCTGAATATGAGTATAAGAAACTATTAATAAATATTGATTCAGAAATGCTTCAAGAATTGACATATCAAACAGATGAATTACCTGTAGAATGTCAATATTCCCTTATTGATGTACTGGGAATTAGACATGATATGGAATTCTCACCATTCTTAGAAAGTAATCTAAAGAGCGAAAATCCTGAAATTCGAATTCGATCCTTAAGAGCTATAAATGAAATAGGTATAGTTACTAAATTGGATAATTACATGGATTTTTTAAATTCTTCTTTGTGGGAAGAACGGTTAATGATGGCAAGAATTTTAAGGAATTTTCCTCTAAATCAGGTACATCCATATTTAGAAAAATTGCTGAAAGATGAAAATTGGTGGGTTCGTTCTCAGGCATCAAAAACTATTGGTGATAGTAGGAATGGTAAGGAAAAATTAGAATCATATATTAAAATTGGACAGGAGAAGTATGCTACTGATTTGGCATAAGAAGTATTGAAAAAGGGGTTTTAATAATGGACAAGTTAGTAAATTATTTAGTATTGTTTTTTGGAGGATTCATATTAGTATATATGATTGTTACTATAACTGCTTATGGAATTATGTTGATAATTGCATTTATAGACCTTCGTAAGCAATATAAATTAGATAAAAGAGAATTAGATGAAAATTATATAGATGTTTTTTATACAAAACCACTTTCTATTATAGTAGCTGCATACAATGAAGAGGTAGGAATTGTAGATAGTGTTCTATCATTGTTGAGTCTTAGATATCCACAAACAGAGCTGATTATAGTAAATGATGGTTCTACTGATCAGACACAGCAAATCTTAATTGAAAGATTTCAGATGAAAAGTATATCCAAAGTAGTTAAAGAACAAATAAAAACAAAAGCAATTGTTCAAATTTTTAGGTCTGAAATTCATCATAATTTATTTTTAATAGAAAAAGAAAATGGTGGGAAAGCAGATGCACTAAATGCTGGAATAAATCTTTCAAGGTTTCCATATTTTTGCTCTATTGATGGGGACTCTATTCTAGATGAAAAATCCCTTTTGCGTGTGATGGAACCAATTATTATGTCAAATGGAGAAGTCATCGCTGCTGGTGGAAATGTTCGTATCGCCAATGGGATTGATGTTCAATTAGGTTCTGTATATGGGAAAAAATTATCCAATAATCCTTTGGTTGTAATGCAAACCATTGAATATATAAGAGCCTTTATGATGGGGAGAATTGCATTAGGTAAATTTAATTTAATTCTAATTATTTCAGGTGCCTTTAGTGTATTCTCCAAAAAATGGGTTGTTGAAGTAGGTGGATATGCTACTGATACCATTGGTGAAGATATGGAACTAGTAGTAAGACTACACCGATTTTTGAAGGAAAAGAAACTGAAGAAAAAAATTCAGTTTGTTCCTGATCCTGTATGTTGGACAGAAGCTCCGGAAAACCTAGGGGATTTAAGAAGACAGAGAAGAAGATGGCATCAAGGACTAATTGAGAGCTTATGGAAACATAAAAGGATGACATTAAATCCTAAATACGGAAAGATTGGTATGATTGCTTTTCCATATTTTTTATTTGTTGAATGTTTTGGACCAATTATTGAATTAGGTGGATATATTTATATTGTGACTTCTTTCTTTTTAGGAAGTATTTATTATGAATTTTCAATATTACTAACCTTGCTATTTGTTTTATATGGGTCTATTTTGTCTGCCTTTTCTATATTGTTGGAATCTTGGAGTATGAATACCTACACAAGCATAAAGGATTTTGTAAAGCTAATTCTAATGTCTTTAACTGAAACATTTTGGTATAGACCTTTATCTTTGATATGGAGATGTGAAGGATTTGTACAAAGTATACTGAGAAGAAAAGATTGGGGAAAGATGAAGAGAGTGGGACTTTCCAAGGAAGGAGGATCTAAATGAAGCGATTTTATGTAATTGTATTGTCCTTGTTAATTCTTTTTACCTTGCCAATTATTCTCTGGCATTTAAAACCTTACAAGAATCTACAAGTGGCAATTATTGATAAAACTGTGCCAAATGAATTATATAAGGAGCATCTAGGGGTTACATGGTTATTAAATCACTTAAAATACAAGGATAAATCAAACAATTCATATGATTTAGCAAATGATTATTTTGGATTTTCTCCAAATGTAAAGCTTGAAAGCTATGAAGTGCGATCATTGCCAGCTAGCTATAATGAATATGATCTTATTTATTTAGCTGATACTTATGGTGTAGATAGAGAGGACTTGCCTTGGCTTGAGAAAGATAAAGATACCTCTTCTTCTGAAAAAGTCTATGGTGGACTTGAAGAGGAAGAGTGGGCTAATATAGTTAATTGGTTAAATGAGAAGGATAATAGTTTGCTTATTGCAGAATATAACTCCTTTGCTTCACCTACAAAAAAAGCAGTAAGAGATAGTGTGACTGACTATCTGGGCATAGACTGGTCCGGGTGGACAGGGCGATATTTTGAAGAATTAAATCCTGAAAAAAACAGTGAAATTCCCCAATGGCTAGTAGATACATTTGGAGACACCTGGGAATATAGTGGGGAAGGATTTATCTTAGTCAATGATATTGAGTTTGAAGTAGTAATTTTAGAAGGTGAAAAACATATAAAAGATGGAGGAATAAGTCTTTCTTTTACTGAAGAAGGAGAAAAACGATTTGGGCTGACAAGTAGTCCAGATTATTTTTATTGGTTTGATATTGTTACACCAAAAGATCGTGCAACTGTGTTGGCAAATTATGAATGGAAGCTAACAGATGAGGGGAAAACCCTATTGGAGAAATATGGAGTTCCTATTGAATTTGCAGGTGTTATAGCAAGTGAACATAGGTCATCTTCAAGCTATTATTTTGCAGGGGATTTTAACAAAGTATCATCAATGCCTTCTATTTATCAAATAAAAGGTCTGGAAAAGATAAATAAAATAGCTCAAAAATTTTCCGATAATAGTTTTTATTGGTCTACATATTTTCCTATGATGGAGGTAATATTAGAGAATTTAGAGAGGTCTATTACTTTACCAGCAGAGAAAAACTCAGATGAGATTAAGTATAATGCCAGAATAGAAAATGATTCTTTTGAGATTCTCAAGGATAATAAATGGACTAGCTTAAATATTAAAGGAGTAAATATAGGTATGGCTAAACCTGGCACTTTCCCAGGGGAAGCAGCTATAACTGAAGAAGAATATTATCGTTGGTTTGAATATATTGGAGATATGAAGAGCAATACCATACGGGTATATACACTTCATCCGCCTGGATTTTATAATGCTTTGAAACAATACAATGAAAGCCATGATGAAAAAATATATGTATTACATGGTGTGTGGATTAATGAAGAAGAATTAGTAGAATCCTTAGATGCCTTTGAAGAAAATAATCTACAGGATTTTCAAGAGGAGATGAAAAGGCTGGTTGATGTTATCCACGGGAACAAAATCGTTGAGTCTAGGCCTGGACATGCTTCTGGCGTTTACCATGCAGATATTTCAGAATATGTAATTGGGTGGATATTGGGCATAGAGTGGTATCCATTTATGGTAGAAAATACAAATAAAATACATGCTTCAATTGGTGATTATAAGGGCAAGTATTTTGAGACTATAGATGCAGCTCCATTTGAATATTGGCTTGCGGAGCAGATGGATATAATTACTCAGTACGAAATTGAAAATTATCAATGGATTAGACCAATGAGTTTTACCAACTGGCCGACAACAGATATTCTAGATCATCCTTCTGATTTTACTGATCAAGAGGATTTAGTAAGTGTCAATCCAAATGTTATCTATACTAAGGGTGAGGCTGACCTAACAAAACAATTTGCTTCGTATCATATTTATCCATATTATCCTGATTTTTTAAACTATGATGAAAAGTATCAAAGCTTTGTAGATCATTGTGGAAAATATAATAACTATGCAGGATATTTAGACGAATTACATGATTCTCATGGACTTCCTATTTTAGTAGCAGAGTTTGGAGTGCCTGGTTCAAGGGGCTTGGCCCACGAAAATCCTTTTGGATGGAATCAAGGCTATTTGTCAGAACAAGAGCAAGGAGAGATCATTAGCCATTTATTTGAAGATATAATGGAAGAAAAGTTACTAGGGGGACTTGTCTTTACTTGGCAAGACGAATGGTTTAAGCGCACTTGGAATACTATGGATTATGATAATCCAAATAGACGACCCCTTTGGTCAAATGCTCAAACAAATGAACAACAATTTGGATTGTTGAGCTTTGATCGCCATAAGATTCAGGTTGATGGCAATACAAGTGAGTGGGAAGCAGCTTCTATTTATGAGAAGCTAGAGGGAGATATAAATGCACTCTATGTGGACCATGATGAAAGATACCTTTATATTCGTTTAGACTATAATAAAAAAGGCAATGCTTATCCAATTTTATTATTAGATATTATACCAGACCAAGGTAATGAATTTATAGCTGGAAAAGAGGATCTTAAGTTTTCTAATGGTGTTGATTTTGTAATCAATTTGAATGAAGATGAATCTCGTATTCTAGTGGATGAATACTATGACTTTTACACATATTTATATGCTTATCATTTAGAGTTGATTGAACCATTAGAGAGCATACCTGCTAAAAACAGTGGGAAATTCTCTAAGATTAATTATGTATTAAATAAAGAATATTATTTACCTGATAAAGATATTACAATTCCATTTAGTTCCTATGAAACTGGAAAGCTTAAGGAAGGTAATGGAAATCCATCTTCTAGTGAATATGATTCTTTGGTAGATTATTCATTAAATGATGAAGGAGGAATCGAGTTAAGAATTCCTTGGCTGCTGATACAAGCAAAAGACCCAAGTCAAAAAGAATTCATGGGGGCTTTGTATACAGATGGAGCAGAAGCAAGCAGATTTATCGATCAAATATATGTAGGAGCTTTGTATATTGATGAAGAAGGTAAGATAAGAGATTCATTACCTTCTATAGAAAATAATGTATTGGGTCATATGAGTGCTTATACATGGGAAAATTGGGATATGCCTATTTACGAAGAAAGATTAAAGGAGTCATACTTTTTGATAAAAGATCTGTTTTCAAGGTATTAATTAATAAACCGTTTCTAGACATTAGTTTTCGCCTGCATAATAGAAATATATAATATACTTAACGAGGTGATTCAAATATTAAATTTTACTAAAGAAAAAATTAAAATAGTAATAGCCATGTTAATATGGGGAACAATAGGGGTTTTAGTTAGAGAAATTAATTTAGGTAGTGCAGAGATTGCTTTTTTTAGGGCGTTAATAGGAAGTGTGTTTTTATTTATATTAGGTATATTTAAGAAACAAAGACTCACTGGAATTGAATTGAAAAGAAATTTATCCTTATTAATTTTATCGGGAGCAATAATTGGAGTTAATTGGATATTATTGTTTCAAGGTTATAAATACACTACAATTTCAAATGCTACCCTAAGTTATTATACTGCACCGATATTTATAGCCGTTTTTTCATCCCTTGTACTAAAAGAAAGATTAAGTATCAAGAAAATAACATATATCCTTGTTTCAATAATAGGGTTATTTTTAATATTACAAGCAGGAGGGACGAGTAATATTTCATCATATAATAATATAAAAGGTATATTATATGGCTTATCAGGGGCAGTACTTTATTCAATAGTAGTTATTCTTAACAAACATATTAAGGGCATACCAGCATTTACTATTACATTGATACAACTATTTGTAGCGGGTATGGTACTGTTACCATTAGTTATTGGCAACGATAAATTAAACTTTGGATTAGTGGATGCGAAATCTTGGATAATCATACTATTACTAGGCATAGTACATACTGGAATTGCTTACTTATTATATTTTTCGGCAATAAAGGAAGTTGAGGGGCAATCAATAGCGATATTAAGCTATATTGATCCCATATTTGCGGTACTTATATCCTTTATATTTCTAGGTGAACCCATGGGAATCTTACAAATGCTAGGTGGGGTACTAATACTAGTTTCCACATATTTAAGTGAAAGAAAATAATTTCAATTCAAAACAAGTATAAAATAGTTGTGAAGATGTTTAAAAACATATTTACATTGGTAGATACATTTAATTTGAAACCCTTAAGTACAGATGAGGATGACTTAAAGAATTCTTTAAAACAAGTAATAAGCTAGATATGTAAATTATAAGTCCCAAGTTCTATCAATCGTTGGAATTGGGGACCTGTTTTTACATAACCGATTGTTCCCCTAGATATTGAATTTAGGGATATTTTTATTAAATGATATGGTATAATATCACTATCTAGTAGTGGGTGAGGAGAGGATGTAAATATCAGATATTTTGAATGGTTTGTACATATAAAGGAGAAAGGATAAATTCTATGGAATATGAAATTATACATTTACCAAAAGAAGAATGGAAGGGAACAGTAATTCCAATAAAATACACAACAGATAAGTATTATGATGTTATAGTAAACAAAAGAGATAAAGGATTTACTATTGAGATAGAAAAGAAAGATTTTAGTGAGCCATTGACTCATACACCAGAAGAATACGATTTTCCAGATAAGTTATATGAAGAACACTGGGAAAATGCTTATGCTTGGGGAGTGTTAGTTAATGATGAGTTAGTTGCAGCAATTGAAACTGATCAAGAAATATGGTCTAATCGCCTAAGAGTTACAGAGCTTTGGGTGGCTGAAAAATATCAGAAGCAAGGAATAGGCCATAGATTAATTGAAGTGGCCAAGGAACAAGAAAGGAGAGAGCGTCGTCGTGCTATTATACTGGAAACACAATCATGTAATGTAAATGCAGTAGATTTTTATCAGCATGAAGGCTTTACTTTGATTGGCATGGATACATGTTGCTATAAGAACAATGATTTAGATAGAAAGGAAGTAAGGCTAGAATTTGGATGGTTTCTAGAGGAAAAGAAAAGATTAAATAGAGAAGAAATAGAAATAAGAATGGAAACAGAGTCGGACTGGTACAATGTAGAGTTAATGACACAGCATGCATTTTGGAATAAACACCATCTTGGATGTGATGAACATTACCTTGTCCATAAATTACGCCAAGATAAAGACTATCTTCCAGAGCTAAGCAGAATAGCAATAAAAGATGGAGAAGTAATAGGATGCATAATGTATTCAAAATCAAGGGTTGTTGATGGTAGCAACACACATGAAATTATAACCTTTGGACCTCTTTGCGTAGAGCCTAAATGGCAGGGATGCGGAGTTGGTGAGTTGTTGTTAAGAGAAACAATGAAAATAGCTGCAGATAAGGGGTATAAGGGGATTGTAATTTTTGGAGAACCAGATTATTATCCTAGAATAGGATTTAAGACATGTGACAACTTTAATATTACAACTGCTAACGGGAAAAACTTTGATGCATTTATGGGAATTGAATTAGCAGAGGATAGTATGAAAGGCATAAAAGGAAAATTCTATGAATCAGAAGCTTTCAATAATCTTCCAAAGGAAGAAGTGGAGGAATATAATAAAAAGTTTCCACTGCTACAAAAATTAAGATTTCCAGGACAATGGGATTAATTCTGTGTTTTTCATGAAAACAACTATTTTATAAATATTTATAAAAAACTTGTCCATAGACAAGTTTTTTTGTGCAAAGTTATGGATAATTATCTACTAAGTGGGGTAGTAATAGTGGGTAGCTTATATTTAAGTGTTTGTCATATAAGGATTTAGTTTAAAGTTTCATTTATTTTTGATATAATAGCTTTTAGTGTGTAAATAGGCAGGTGAACTTATGATTAGATTTGAAAATGTATCAAAATATTTTATTATAAATGGTAAAGAAACTAGAGTTATAAATGAAATTAATTTATCTATCCACAAAAAAGAAATTTATGGGATAGTTGGAGAAACAGGTAGTGGTAAATCAACTATTTTACGATTGATGAATGGATTTATCGAACCTGATGATGGAAATATATATTTAATGGATGAAGAACTAGATAAAAAAACAAAACATAAATTAGTTAAAGATACATCCATGATTTTTCAAGGATTTAATCTATTAAATAATTTAAATGTCCTAGATAATGTACTTCTGCCATCAAAGTTAAGAAAAGGAAACAAAAAAGATTATATTGAAAAAGCAAGAGAATTATTATACTTTGTTGGTCTTACTAATTTTGAACAATCCTATATTGGAACCCTATCTGGTGGAGAAAAGCAAAGAGTTGCCATTGCCCGTACATTAATGACAAATCCAAAGCTTATTTTTTGTGATGAACCTACTTCAGCCTTAGATGAAAAGATGAGCTATGAAATATTAAAGCTATTAAGAGATGTTAACGAAAAGTTTGGAACTACAATAGTCATAGTGTCACATGATATATCTGTAATTAAAGCCTTATGCAATCGAGTTGCCATCATAGAGAAGGGTGGACTTGCAGATGTTCTTTCTTTAGAAACAAAGGAATTAACTCCTCTTTCCTATAAGGAGGCTTTGTTACATGATTAATCAATATATAGAAACATTCAAGACCTTCAAGATAGAGATTTTTGGGTCCTTATTTGAAACTCTAGATATGATGTTTACTGCAATGTGTATTTCTCTAATTATAGGATTATTTCTTGGATTTGTTTTGTTTATCACAGGATCAAATGGGATTTACAAAGATAAAACAATATATTTTATTATATCTGGTCTAATAAATATAACTCGATCCATACCATTTATTTTATTTATAATTGTAATAATACCACTTAACCGACTGATTTTAGGGACTGGTTTTGGTGTTGATGCATCAAAAATCCCCTTAAGCTTCATTGGGATTGCCATATTTTCCCGCTTTATAGAGCAGGATTTATTAGATGTAAATAAAAATATTTATGAAACCTCTTATGCTCTAGGAGCTAGTACAATACAATATTTCATACATTTTTTATTAAAAGAAGCTCGCTCTGGCTTAGTTCTAAGTTTTACTTCTACTATCATTAGTCTATTATCATATTCAACTGTAATGGGTATAATTGGTGGGGGAGGCTTAGGATACTTGGCAATAAGTGAGGGTTATTATAATTTTAATTACAAATTGATGTGGATTATTATTGTAATGATGATATTAATAGTCCAGATTATACAGACAAGTGGCAATATAATAGCTAATAAAATTGACAAAAGATAAAGAGGAGATGATAAGTATGAAAAAGATTATAGTAATATTAAGCATACTTGTATTAAGTATTTCATTAGTAGGATGTGGAGTAGCTACTACTGATAATAATAATGAAATTAATGTTGGTGTTGCATTTTATCCAATGAAAGATATTTTAACCTTAATAAAAGATGATGTAAAAGAAGCAGGATACGATTTAGTTATCAATGAGTTTGCTGATTATCAAGCACCTAATAATTTGCTAAAAAATAAAGAACTAGATGCAAATATGATTCAACATGATTATTTTCTGCAATCATTTAACAAGGCTAATAATTCAGATTTAGTAACTATTCAGCCTATATATCATGCTACATTTGCTTTATATTCAAAAGATTATAAAACAATTGAAGAAATACCCAATGATGCAAGTATTACACTACCAGATGATTCAACTAACTTAAGTAGAGCTTTATATCTATTAGGCCAAGCTGGATTACTCACATTTAAAGACAATAAAACAACTGAATTAACCCTTGATGATATTGAGTCTAATCCTAAAAATTTGATACTTGATGATCAAGTGCCTTTAACTAGCTTAGCTCAAAGGTATACAGAAACAGGGCTTGCAATAATGTATCCTACTTATGCAAAAAGTTTAGAATTAGTTGGAGATGATCAACGATTATATGTTGAAAAACAAGACTATGTAACTGAAGGATATGCTATTTCTTTAGTTGCTAGAAATGATAACAAAGATAGTGAAAAAATAAAGGTCTTAATTGAACATCTAACAAGCGATAAAGTAAGACAATTTTTAATCGATGAATACAATTGGGCAAGTAGTCCTGCATTTTAATCAATATTTAGTGTAGTAAAACCAAGGGAGGGCCTATGTGCCCTCCCTAATGCATTATATCTATTACTTATGCTTTTGTCCTAAAAAAGGTGGAAGATGTGCAATTATATAAGATATTATTAAAAGATATCATGCACTAGAAAAAGAAGTAGATAGAGAAAACTGAGCAGTCGTTTTTAGTAGATAAAAAGGAAATAGTAAAAAATGATTATAATTTATCTATTGTTTTGGAATCTAGTTCTATGTGAAGTAATTGCGATGCAATTACCTCTGATATTTAAATGACTGGAAGTTAGTATAGTACGAATAGTATTTATGAAATATATAAATACTATTAGTTAAACAATAAGTAATAGTAAATTATATGTGAAGTAGATGGTGAAAACAGAGGAGTAATGTAAAAATCATGAAAGATAATAAAAAAACATATAATTTAGGTTCTTTATCAGGACTAATTATATCAATCGGGATAGGTTTTTTAATTTATTTTGTTTTAAGCAGAATAAATAATGTAAGTAGTTGGCTAGATTATAATACAATAGTATCTAGTGCAGGTGATAATCTACTATATAAATTAATATGGTCTATAATGAACTTTACAGAACCTGAATTTTATGCAGGATTATTTGCTTCATTAGGATTAATTTTAGGAGGAATTATAGCTTGGAGATTAGACATAAAAAACTCTAAGTTAGCAGGTTTTAATATTTGTTATGGTACAACTCTTTTTCCTTGGGTATTAGCTTCTCAATTATTATCATTATTCTTAGCAGTATTTGTATTTGATTTTACAAGATTTTTCCAGAATGGAGAATATACTTGGCTACCAACATTTATTTCAGTAGTAGCTGCTCCACCTGCTATAATATTAATTTATGGACCAAGTATAGTAAATTTGCTTACAGGATCTTTTCTCGGAGGAATTATGTCCTTTCCAGTAGCTTTTTGGATAATGAATAATATAATGCCCGTACTTGGGGTACCAGTAGCAGATTCAAGTTTATTTGCTATGACTATTACAGGGATATTGATAGCGGCCATATGTAAAACTTTACCTTGGATTAAAAAGATACCATTAAAACCATTAAATAGGGGTGTAAAATCACAAGAGCAAACTTTGAAAGAAATGGAGAAACCATTGTGGTTTGTAAGAAGAGTTTTAGCAGATTTTACAGAACCTCAATTCTATGGAAATGAAATTGCTGGATTATTTCTTATAATAGGGGTGTGTTTGGACTGGATACTAAATGTGAACCATGGAGCCTATGCTTCAGGAGCAATTCCGGCAATTATATTATCACAATTTATTGCTTCAGCAGTAGGTATATTTTTATACTTTAATAAATATGTAGAAAGAGGATGGTATGCAACATTTGTACCAGTAGTAAGTGCTGGGCCAGCTTGCGTTCTAATGTTTGGATCTTCAATAGGAGTAGCGGTTACAGCAGGAGTATTAGGTGCAATAATAGGTGCCCCCTTAGCAGAATATTTTTGCGATGCACTCCCTGATGACTATCATCCAACTATAGGAAATGTAACATCCATGGCGGTTACAACAA
Source organism: Tissierella sp. (assembly GCF_031460495.1). Lineage (NCBI taxonomy): Bacteria > Bacillati > Bacillota > Tissierellia > Tissierellales > Tissierellaceae > Tissierella > Tissierella sp. Next base: position 298,674 of record NZ_JAVKTS010000001.1, read on the forward strand.
TAGTAGTATCTATGATAATAAAAGTACTTCCTTGGTTTTCAATAAGTTAAATAATAAAGATTTAAAAACTGGATTTTGTCATGGAAACATGTAATCGTGTGATTTTGATGAATGATGGTGAGATTATAAAAGATGGAAGCTGTGAAAAAATATTGACTGATAAGGAGCTCCTTGAGTCTAATGGAATAGAATTACCTCTTTGTATGCAAGGAATGAGTATAACAAAAAAGAGTTGGTAACCTGATGTTACCAACTCTTTTTGTCTAATATTATGTAAGCGCCAAATCTTTAGTTTTATAACAAATATAGTATATATCTGTTTTAATTGGAAAAGATTAAGTGTATAAGAAAAGGAGGAATTTTAACATTATGGAAAATAGGATAATAAATAGAATTAAAGGAAGTATTAAGGATAAAGAATTTGAGGGCCTTCCGATAGATTATGTAAATATACATTGGTATGACTCAGGAAAGAGGATACAAAAGCTTGTAACTAATAAAGGAATTAGCATAGGAATTAGATTGGATAGTGACGATATAACCAGGGGAATTTTACAAGGAGATATTCTTGAAGTTATAGATGGTCAAGCTATAGTAGTAAACATTATAGAAGATGAATGTATAGCAGTAAAGGCAAATGATTTAAAAACAGTAGCTAAAGTATGTTATGAAATAGGAAATAGACACTCTCCCTTATTCTATAGTGAAGATTATAGCGAGCTTATTCTACCTTATGATAAGCCAATGCTTGTCATGTTAAAAAAGTTGGAAGTAGAAGCTTGTGTTAAAACTATGAAAATACATAGAGATAAGTCTATCTCATCTGTTAATACTAGCCACAGTCATAGCCACGATAATGAACATAGTCACCACCACGATCATAGCCATGGTCACTAAAAATATGAAAGATTATTCATTTTTACTATTACAGATAAATGACTCTCTTTTTCCAATCGGTGGCTATTCTCATTCATTTGGACTTGAAACTTATATCCAAAGAAATATTGTTAATGATAAAGAGAGCGCTAATTTATATATTCGTAGAAATTTATTAGGTAGTTTTTTATATACTGAATTATTATCAGCCTTCTATGCTTATAATTATGCCTGCAATGAAGATTATAAAAAAATAATTGAACTAGAATCTATAATAAGAGCAGTTAAAACTCCAAAAGAAACTAGGGAAGCTAGTGAAAAATTAGGTGCAAGGTTTGTTAAGACTGTAATGAGTATGAATTCTGATTTGCCTAATGATATATTTAATAATTACATTAAATTAACAGTCGATGAAGGTATTCCTAATAACCATAGTATAGCTTATGGAGTT